>CAZTZY010000047.1:0-23844 GCA_964617765.1 uncultured Spongiibacteraceae bacterium | reverse complement strand
GCACTTCGTGCCACCTCCCCTATTTCATAGTGGAGGCTATCAGCAGGCTATATTCGTGGCATGTACCTGCCATGTAAGTGTTTTCATGTCCTGATATTATTAATCATCATTGCAGCTAAGTGTCACTGCACCAGGCAATCTCAGACTGGCAATCCCACAATTCTGACTACCAACATTGCCAATAACAACAAACCCGATGCAGACCCCAGTGTTAATGCCACAAAGTAGTATGGATTAAACGGTGGCCTGTCGATCTGGTGAATGGGTGAATTCAGGTATTCATTGACTCGCTCAAGGTCTTCTTTGGATAAATCGGGTTTCTCGGTAACCATTAAAATTGCTCCACATTCAGGTTCATGGTGGTTCTTCCACCTTGTACTATCGCTACCGCCAAGGCGCTTATTTGTGGCAACAGGCGCTGCATAAAAAACAGGCCGGTTTTTATTTTGCCATCATGGAAGGCTTCCTGTTTTTTACCCTGGGAGGCCTCGGCCATTTTCGCCCACATATAGGCATAACTTAAATAACCGAGCAAATGCAGGTAATCATTCGCTGCCGTGCCAACGATATGAGCATCATCCTGCAATTGTGCAAATATACTTTGGGTAATTTGCTCTACGGTATTGGCTGCGTATTTTAACCCTTCAGCAAAGGGTAGTAACGCGACATTGTGGCTGATTACCTCAATGTAAGCATTGATTTCAGACAAATACACGCCCAGGAACTCACCGCGATTCGCCACTACCTTGCGGCCGAGTAAATCCATCGCCTGGATGCCGTTGGTGCCTTCGTAAATTTGCGCAATCCGGGCATCACGCACCAGTTGCTCCATGCCATTATCGCGGATATACCCATGTCCGCCCCACACTTGCTGGCCCAATACACAGACATCAAATCCCTTGTCGGTTAAAAAGGCTTTAGCGACGGGCGTTAATAATGCCACCAACTTTTCTGCTTTAGCGGCTTCTTCACCTTCTGCGCTTTTGGCTGTGTCTAACAATAACCCTGTGTAGACTGCAAATGCCCGACCGGCCTCCACGAAAGCTTTTTGCGTCATCAGCATACGGCGCACATCACCGTGACCAATTATGGCATCAGCAGCGCCTTTGCCTTCTGAGCCGGGCGTGCGGCTTTGCAAGCGCTCTTTGGCATATTCCACAGCGCCCTGATATGACAACTGCGACAAACCCAGTCCCTGGATACCCACCGACAAACGCTCGTAGTTCATCATCGTGAACATGCCATTCAAACCCTTGTTAATTTCACCTACCAGATAACCTGTGGCGCCATCATAATTCATCACACAGGTACTGGAAGCATGGATGCCCATCTTGTGCTCCAGCGCACCGCAACTCACCCCATTACGTGCACCCAAAGAACCATCGCTATTCACCAGCAATTTTGGAACAAGGAACAATGAAATGCCTTTCGGCCCGGCAGGGGCATCGGGCAATTTCGCCAACACCAGATGAATAATATTGGCAGTTAAATCCTGGTCGCCTCCGGTGATAAAAATCTTGGTGCCCGTGATACGGTAACTGCCATCGGCCTGTGGTACGGCTTTGGTACGGATCATGCCGAGATCTGTGCCGGCATGAGCTTCGGTCAGCGCCATCGCCCCGGCCCATTCGCCGCTGTACATTTTTGGCAAGTAGCGTTGTTTCAACTCTTCACTGGCATGCGCATCAATCGCCAGCGCAGCGCCGGAAGTGAGTATCGAATACAGGGAATAGGCGCAACCGGCTGATGTGAGCATTTCCTCAAACACGGTAGTCAGCATTTTGGGCAGGCCTTGGCCTTCGTATTCAGGGTTGCCACCCAAACCGACCCAGCCGCTTTCGGCATAGGTTTTATAAGACTCCGGAAATCCCTTCGGCGTATGCACCTGACCATTCACCAACCATACGCCTTCTTCATCGCCGCTGCGATTCAGTGGGGCAATCAGGTGTTCGGTAATTTTTGCGCCTTCTTCCAGCACGCTATCTGCCAGGTCGCGCGTGCAATGCTGAAACCGGGGCAGATGTTGCCAATGTTTTTCAGCCTGGAAGACATCGTGTAATACATACTGCATATCCGCGAGCGGGGCTTTGTAATTGGGCATAACGAGGCTCTCAATAACCAATACTTATCTGTTAAGAATAGCTAGGCTTGTGAAGGTTGGAAAGGTTTTATTTCGGTCCATTTATCCCCTTTCCTCCGGGCACAAACGATGTTGCTGCAACTAGGGTAACTCGTGATATTTAAGCACATTTTTATCGGTTGTTATGATTAAAGGCTCTTCAACCTGATAATCATCACTGAGGATATCCTTGTTCGATTGATAATCCTGCATAGAAAGCTCGAGCATATTAATGGCGCTATAAAATACGTTTTCTGTACTAAAAACGGTATTTTTATGCTGCATATAAGCTTTTTGCCAATCTGCCTTGCAACCCTCTTTACACCAAATAAAATAAGGTACATCCACTTCTGTTTTACTGGGGTCGGGGTATCCATGCCCACAGGAATCCACGCCATTCTCAAAAAATCGTTCTCCATGATCGCTGAGATACAATAAAGTCACTTGTGATTTTTTCTCTAGCTGCAACAGAATAGATTCCAATAAGGCATCTGTATGTCGAATTGTATTATCATATTCCGCAAGAAGCTTGCGTTGTGCCTTGCTTAATTCCGGTCGATCATATTGTTTATGCGTAAATATCTTGAACTCGTCTGTATAACGTTTGTTATACGATTGATGACTCCCTTGTATATGTATAACAATAAATTTCAATGGCCCGGGATCATTCAATATTTTTTCAAAGGGCTTTAACAAAGCCTCATCAAAAATACTGCCATAAAATTCGGTATTGGTAAAAACTGAAACATCGGCCTCATGTGCAAACAGTGAAATCATCGAATCAAATTGACCTACCCGACCCTGATTAGATAACCAGTAGGTTTTATAACCCGCTTGTTTAGCGGCAGAAATAATCGAGGGCTGCAGTAAAAATAATTCCGGGTCTTGAACTGTTGCCGGTGTTAATAATTTAGTCACACTAGGGACAGTTTGATTGGCTGGTGCTACTGCCTGATTGAATATCAATAGTTGATGTCGGCGTGCGTCAAGCCTGGGCGTGGTCGGTTTATCGTAACCATACAAACCCAGATTACTACGCCGCATAGATTCACCTATAACGAATACCACAATGCGCGGGGTCTGGTTTTTTAATCTGGCGTGATAATTATAAAGAAAACGTTTATCTTCATTTTGCTTTAACCAGGCGCGGTATTCCAGCCATTGATTGACATCTTCCATTATTCGTAACGTAGGCACTTGTGCATTCATCATCGCCATACGTGAAGCCAATGTCTGCATTTGAGTAGCCGCCAGGTTTTGGGTGGCAATACTCGGGTTCTGGTATGTTACAAGTATCAATATAAGAATGAGGCAATACGCAAAACCATGTGAAAATGGGCACGGTGATTCTGGATGCAAGCGTGGCCTAATCACCCATAAGGCAGCCACAATCAGCATCATGTATCCGCCCATCACCCAGACAAGTCTGGGTGTCAGCTGCAATGACACATACTCTATCGCTTCATGTATGTCGCTGCCCAGCAAAGCATCTACAGCACCCACGGATATTGGCGCGTCATACAGAAAAACATGGGCAGTGGCAATAAGGCCTAAAGCGCTCAATATAATTACAAACAGTGAAAAAATCGTGCGTTCCCATCGGCGTAAATATTGTGTAAAACACGCCAAAGCAATAGCCACTAAAACAATAATTGCGGCAGTATCAATTCCATAGGAGTTTTTACTACTATAGAGATAATACACGCCCGAATAATCAGCCAACCATTCAAAAATGAAGGGGGGAAATAATGCCAAACCATAACAAAAACTGATTAAACCCAGCTCTTGCCATTTATACCATTTTGCTAAAGGCAGGCGTTTTTTAATGAATAATAGGGACTTCGATGGTTGCATCAACGATAGCCTTGACAAAATAATTCCTGGATTTATTACACCAATATTACACTAATATTTCAAAAATTGATTTTTCTTATATCGAGAAGGCAATCCTTGCTGCTATTAGGGGACTGATTGAAGACCTTGTAGATGTGTTTGATCATGTACCAAACGTACACGCATTATCCAGGCAGCTCTGAATAACTGAATTTGCTCAAGGCGTCAGAATTCTCACCTGGATTGCAATAAAATTTATTCAGAGGTCCGCCTGAGTAACATTATTGTCAGAATCCTTAAAACGCAAAATCACCCACTTTAATGGCCATTAAACTTTCAGCACCGGCTTTTGCAGCTTCGGCATGGGCATAGGCACGAGGCAATAAGCGCAAGTAGTAAAAATTGGCTGTCTGGATTTTAGCTTCGTAGAAACCTTTTTCGGTAGTGCCCGCATCCAGTTTAGCTTGTACGACTTTGGCGATACGAGCCCACGTGTAGGCTAAAACCACATAACCGCTGAACATCAAGTAGTCTACTGAAGCCGCACCCACTTCATCGGCATTTTCCACCGCCTTGCCACCAATATCTACCGTTAGATCACCCCATTGTTTGTTCAGCGCGGCGAGTTTTTCCAGATGACCGGTCAATGCTGCATTGCCGGCTTCAGTCTGGCAAAACTTGTGGATCTCTTTGGTGTAGTTACGCAACAGCTCACCGCCAGAACCCAATACCTTACGACCGATTAAATCGAGTGCCTGAATGCCGGTAGTGCCTTCGTAAACCATGGAGATACGGGTATCGCGCATCAACTGTTCCATACCGTGCTCGGTGATATACCCGTGTCCGCCAAACACTTGTACACCTAAACTGGTCGCTTCAAAACCCAGCTCGGTACAAAACGCCTTGGCGATAGGTGTTAGAAAAGCCATGCGATCTGCAGCAGCTTTTTTCAGTTCTGCTGTAGCACCATTGAAAATGATATCGCCATTGAAAGAGAGCTCATACAAAAAGGCACGAAAGCCTTCCACTAACGCTTTTTGTGTGAGCAACATACGGCGCACATCGGGATGAACAATAATCGGGTCGGCTGGGCCATCGGGATTTTTCGGGCCTGTTAATGAACGCATCGCCAGGCGCTCTTTGGCATAAGCCAGTGCACCCTGGAAAGAAGCTTCAGCGCCACACAAACCTTGCAATGCCGTACCTAGTCGCGCCTCATTCATCATGGTAAACATTTGCTCAAGACCGGTATTTTCTTCACCCACTAAAAAAGCCTTGGCATTATCAAAATTCATCACGCAGGTAGCAGAACCCTTGATACCCATTTTCTTTTCGATGGAGCCGGCATTCACCGTATTACGTTCGCCTGGATTGCCATTGGTATCCGGCAAAAATTTTGGCACGATAAATAACGAAATGCCTTTGGTGCCCCCTGGCGCTCCAACAACACGCGCCAGAGTGAGATGTACAATATTTTCGGCCATGTCGTTATCACCACCGGTGATAAAGGTTTTGCTGCCGGTAATGCGGTAGGAGCCATCAGCTTGCGGTTCGGCCTTACTGCGCGCCTGACCAACATCAGAACCGCAATGCGCTTCGGTAATACACATGGTGCCTGTCCATGTACCTTCCACCATTTTGCGAACATATACATTGCGCTGCTCATCGCTGCCATGTTCAGCGATACATTTCACGGCGCCAAAAGTTAGCCCGGTATACATGTTCCATGCCCAGTTAGCAGATCCCAGCAGCTCATTAACGATGATGCCTAATGACGCCGGAAGGTTTTGCCCACCGACCGATTCAGGGGATGACAGCCCGGCCCATCCACCATCGGCATATTGCCTGAAAGCTTCCTTGAAGCCTTTTGGTGTAGTGACATTGCCATTATCAAAATGACAACCTTCTTCATCGGCTGAATGATTAATAGGGGATAATACTTCTTCAGCCAGTTTTGCCGCTTCATTAATGATGGCTTCTCGCAAATCGTGATCAAACTCGCTGCGCCCTTGTAATTGTGCGTAGTGTTCGTTGCAGTTCAGCAATTCTTCCAGAACAAAACGGATATCACGCAAGGGTGCTTTATAAGTTAACATCGAAATCTCCTAAAATTTAGCAGGAACAAACACTAATAATAGCCTCGGGTGGCACTAAACGCACGAAATTCTCCCATTCTTGGTCTTTTTATACGACAAAACACACGGGAAAGTTCATTCCAGACAAGCAGGGGATGTTGCAGATTTCCCTTTATCGCGCATTATTCAGGCAAACGGATAAACGGCAGCGCTTTTTCGGGAGTTATGTTTTCAAGGTAAGGAATAAAACCCAGACAGGGCACACCTAACATCTGGCTCAAGCTCTGGATATTTTCCTCTACAACTTCCATAACCGGATCAATTTGTGTGGCCACCCAGGCGGCAATCTGCAATCCATCCTGTCTGATCGCTCTTGCAGTCAGCAAGGCATGATTTAAACAGCCCAATTTCATACCCACCACCAGAATCACATCGAGTTCGAGCAGCTTTGGTAATGCGCTTAAAGGTTCGCGTTCATTCAACGGAGTCATCCAGCCACCGGCGCCTTCAACCAGCCGGAGATCCGCTGGCTGCAACATGGCGCCACGCACATATCCCGCTAATGAAGACGCTGTTACTCGCTTATTACTTTTCGCTGCAGCGATATGCGGTGCAATGGCTTGCTCAAATAGTATAGGGTTAATCTGGCTATAAGGTAATTTTTCTGTTGCCGCTTCCTGCAGGCGCAATGCATCACCATTACGCAACCCTTCAGCAGTCATGGTTGCACCGGCAGCCAGCGGTTTTAAACCCATTGTGCGCAATCCTTGCTGCCCGGCTTTTATCAGCAAGGCTTCTGTCACTAACGTTTTTCCGCAATCTGTATCCGTACCGGCAACAAAATAATTCTTTTTCACAAATGCTTTTCCAGAACCAGGTAGATAACTTCATAGGTAGCAGGCAACCGTCCGGATTTATCACGATAGGCATTATAGGCCTGTTCAACCCTCGCAAAACGCTCTTTACCCATTAAACCTTTCACATCACTTTGCACAACGGTTTGAGCGCCGATATTTTTTAAATCGTACATCAGTGCTTTCAACGTATCATAATGCAACGTTTTATCTTCAACCTTGTAACTGGCAATCGTAAACGGCGAATCATTGATGGCTTCAAATATTGCATCCACTGACAAGAAATTATTTACATGTTTGAAACTGTCAGCTTCTCGCCAACTGTTGCGCAATTCATACAGGGTATTTTCACCTAACGTAGCAATATAGGCCTTGCCACCCGGCTTTAATACTCGATGCCACTCTTCAAGAAAAACTTCTGGATGTGTACACCATTGCACCGCCAGGCTGGAAAATATTTGCGTAATGGCGTGATGCGCAAAGGGCAGTACTTCGAGATCGGATTCAACACAGCGCTGTATGGCATGATAATGCTTGCGTCCATATTCCAGCATGCCGTGCGCCATATCCAATGCAACAACAATCTCCGCCCTATCCGCCAAATGTTCAGCCCAGTAGCCGGTTCCACAACCTGCATCTAGCAATATGCCTGTGGATTTTTCGACACTGGCCAATAAATTTTCGGCTACGGCTTGCTGTAGATTGGCTGATTGGTCATAACTTGCTGCCGCCCTGCTAAAAGAATCAGCGACCTTCTTCTTTTCATGCTGCCTATCTGCCTTATGCAATAAATCAATTAATGCCTTAAAAAACTTATCGGTATGAGTCAGAAATGGCAAATGCGCCGCATAACGGAACACTTCAATTCTGGCGGTCGGAATAATGGATTTTATTTCCTGGGCAGTATAAACATTAACAACGGCATCCATCTCGCCAAAACACCATAACATAGGCTGGCTTAATTCAGTCAATATGGCACGCTGATCAAAGTCCCCTAATATTTTCAATCCTTGAGATAAATCTGCTACAGGTAACATTTTTTGCTGTAAACGATATTGCTCAAGCGCATGGCGCAATGATTTTTCTTCTGCATCTGCACGGGTTTGTAGCAAGTCGAACTTGCGCAGGGTTTTATCGCAATTTTCTAACAATCCTTGCTGGAATTTGACGAAAACTTCCCTGGCCATTCCCACCAGCCAATCATCTTTATCAATAAACAATGGTGTGGTGGATAACAGGCATAAGCTCAACACTTTCTGCGGAAATCGGTGTGCAAGCTCAATGGCTATATTACCCCCCAAAGACCAGCCAATGATCCAGGCTGGCTCTGTTATCTTGCTCTCCAATGCATCGACTAACTGTTTTGCACTAGTTGTTTGTGGTATAGACATACAGTTGGCTGTACTGACAACAAAGTGCTGGGCCAAACCCGGAAGTAACCACTCGTAAATATCGCTGTTAAAACTCCAGCCCGGAATTAACAGGCAACGCGCTGTCGCATCACTGGCAATCGCATATTTTTCGGTGAATGCATTAATTTCCCACATCAGGCTTGAACCTCTTTTAACACCGGTAAAAGTTGATTAATCCTCTGTAAGGCTTCCAGTAATTTCAACACATCACTTTCAGAATGATTGGCGCTCAATGTTATACGTAAACGCGCTGCTCCTTTTGCCACCGTTGGAGTTCTGATGGCACTTATCCAGAATCCGGCTTCACGCAATTGCTCTTGCCATTGCATGGCTAATGATTCATCCCCGATTAACAGCGGCTGTATAGCTGTTCTTGATGGCATAATCGGCAAACCGATTTGTTGCGCTTCTTTACGGAATAACTGAATCAGGCTTTGCAGTTTTTCACGGCGCCAGGCTTCTTCTTTCACCAACTTTAAACTCATCCGTGCGGCGGCTGCCACCGCAGGTGGCATTGAGGTGGTATAAATATAAGGACGGGAAAATTGCACCAGCGTTTCTATTAGTGTGTTAGATCCTGCCACCAACGCCCCAAAGGTACCGATCGCTTTCCCAAGTGTACACATCAAAATGGGCACATCGTTTTGTGTTAAACCATATTCATCGCAACAACCTAAACCATTTTTACCCAACACACCAAAACCATGGGCATCATCCACCATTAATATGGCATCATGGGTTTTGGCGATAGTAGCCAATTTTGACAACGGTGCAATATCACCATCCATACTGAATACACCATCAACACAGATGAGTTTTCTGCGTGCTTCAGTTTTCTCCAGCTTTTTATGCAGATTATCCATATCGTTATGTAGATATCGCTGGAAACACGCACCAGACAACAAGCCCCCATCCAGCAGCGAGGCATGATTGAGTTTGTCTTCAAATACAGCATCCTGTTTTTCAAGCAGGGCAGTGAGAATACCGAGATTGGCCATGTAGCCGGTGGAAAATAGTATTGCCTGATCACGACCCGTGAGTTCGGCAAACTCTTCTTCCAGTAAATGATGTTCGGTGGTGTGGCCACAGACTAGATGCGATGCCCCGCTACCCACACCATATTGTTGTGCTGCCTTGATGAAGGTTTCTACCACTTTAGGATGATTGGCTAAACCGAGGTAATCGTTACTGCAGAAATTGGCTAACGTCTGGCCCTGAACCTTTACATGAATACCGGGGGCACTTTCAACCAGCGTGCGCTTGCGCGTTAAATGCTGCGCTTCACGTGCATGCAATTGCTGGTCGAGTTCACTCCATACTGACAACATGAATCAGCCAACTGCGTTATAGAACAGCGCGGATTCATTATTGACCTGAGTAGCAGGCTGATTTTCACTCTCGTTGTGATTGATATCATCAATCACATATTCTTCAGGATTAATGCCCAGTCGATCAAAAAGTTCCCGATCACTGTTAGTATCCGGGTTGGCAGTCGTCAATAACTTCTCGCCATAAAAAATAGAATTAGCTCCAGCAAGAAAGGCCAATGATTGCATCTGGTCATTCATGTTTTCACGTCCGGCTGACAAACGCACATGCGATTTCGGCATTAAGATTCGCGCCACAGCAATCGTGCGAATAAACTCAAAAGGGTCAACCCCTTCCTGTAACTCTAGCGGTGTACCGGCAACCTTGACTAACAGGTTGATAGGCACTGACTCTGGATGCACTGTCATGGTGGCCAGTTCCATCAACAACCCCACGCGGTCTTCACGCTTTTCACCCATGCCGACTATACCGCCACTGCAGACTTTCATGCCGGCATTACGCACATGAGCGATAGTATCGAGTCGATCCTGGTAAGTGCGTGTAGTAATGATCTTGCCGTAGTATTCAGGTGAGGTATCAATATTGTGGTTGTAATAATCAAGTCCGGCTTCTGCCAACTGCTGCGCCTGCTCTTGTGACAACATGCCTAATGTCATACAAGTTTCGAGGCCCAGACTTTTAACGCCTTCAACCATGGCTGTTACTTTTACCATGTCACGCCCTTTGGGTGAACGCCATGCTGCACCCATGCAAAAACGGGTTGCACCGGTGGCTTTGGCCGCTTCGGCTTCCTTGATCACAGCCTGGATTTCCATCAATTCTTCATATTCGAGACCGGTATCGTATCGATTACTTTGCGGGCAATAGGCGCAATCTTCCGGACATTTGCCGGTTTTGATACTCAGCAAAGTGCTGACCTGTACTGCGTTGGGGTCAAAGTATTGCCTGTGCACAGTTTGTGCCTGATACATCAAATCACTAAACGGCAAATTGAAGAGTTTTTTGACTTCTTCCTGCGTCCAATCATGGCGAACGGAAACGTGCATGGTGACCTCAAATGCTTGATACGATAAGGATTTAAAGGCACAATCATAAGCGAATGCAAGGAGTAGTCAACCCAATGGAGGGGTTATGGTTTACAACGCTTTTCGTAAAATTCCACATTTTCTTCAATCCACTTGCCTGTTATGCCAATGCCGGATTCGCCATCCCAAAAGCGATTCTTCAAGCTATTTTGGTGTATGCCATTATTGTCAGGCTGACCTGCCTTTGATTGAAACTTGCTGCCAACGATGCAGCATTCCATTACCTGTAGATCTGGATTTATGCGGTGTTTGCTTGAGCTCTTCACCTGCTTACGATAAAACACTGTGCGCCGTGACTTATGAATACCACATTCCTGAATTAATCCATCGCTTTAAAACCCGTCATGATAATGCCGTCGGGCGTTTATTTTCGGAATTAATGCTGTCCAGAACTCAACATGAAACTGCCAACATTGACTGCATCATAGCCACCCCAATGCACTGGCAACGCAATTTATTGCGCGGTAATAACCACTCCTATTTATTAGCAAAAAAAGTGGGGCAAGAACTTGGCATTCCTTTACAGCGTCATTTATTACAGCGCCATCACCCAACGCCTGTTCAAAAAACCTTATCTGCCAAACAACGAAAAAAAAACCTGAAAAATGCTTTTTATAGTTCTGCCGCAGTATCGGGCCTAAGAATTGCCATCATTGATGATGTTATGACAACGGGTAGCACCATGCATGAAATGGCTAAAACACTAAAATTGGAAGGTGCCCGGGAGGTACATTGTTGGGCCGTTGCGCGCACACCAAAATACTGACTCTTTGATCCGCATCAATGAATTTTCAGGTGAAATTTTATAATTTATAAACATTATTCATTCGAGGCGAAAAATCATGCTGCAACAAGACGATGCAAAAACCCTGAAACACTTGGCCATAGCCATTGGCGCCATGGTAGCGTTCACAATTATCCTTATCACAACGGTTAACATATTATTTTAATAGTGCCGAAGTAAACCGGTAAGGAATAATTCAGTAGGGACTTTGAACCTGATGGAATTGAAATGTTCCATCGATGGATTATCTGCGCACTTCTATATTCAGCAACGCTGATAGTCGTCTTTCCAGCAAAGCTTCATCAAACATGGGAACATGGGGCACAATTCTGGCATTCCAGCGCCCCAGCAACCATGCCAAACCTATGGCTAACTCAGCAAAATATTCAAGTTCCTCCATGGTGTCGGGTTTACCATGAAACTCCATCAAGGTTGATAATTCCTGACTCAACAATTCATCAGGCGCCTCTCTTTCATAGTTTTGCAGGGTAGCGTAAATATGCTTTACCACATCACGAAACATCGCCAGTTTTGTGCTAAAGGAGACAATCGAAAAATCATCAAGCTCGCCAAAAATTGAAAAATCGGTACAGAAAACCGTAGCCCCCTCAATACTGGAAACGACCACAGTGGCAGTTCGAGGCTGATGGTTGATAATGGACAGGGCACCGAGAATCTGACTGGGGAACAACTCACAAATTGCCGCATCACCCGGCCTTTTTTCATGGAATATGGCTAATTGGCCATGCACTAAAGAATAAAAAATACAACCCATGGTATCTTTTTCAATCAATACTTCACCGGCTTCCAGCTCCATAATGCAGGTATGCTGCATTATTACATCGTATTGCACAGGATCTTGCCGAGCTAAATCATCAAAAAACTGGATCTGGCGAACATAATATTCGATGGTCTCAGGGGCATATTCACTTAAAGAAAATTTACGCATATCCGTTTGTGTCCATTGGTTTTATGACACCCTGATTAGCGACTTCCTTTATGAAGACAATAAGCTGATGCCAGTCATTTTAAGGCTAGACAAGTTCATGGAAATAGCAAAAGTGGTTATCTGAAACTTTGAAGGCCGACACATTTTTCAAGGGAACGGCTTTTTAGAGGCATATTGAGAAAAGCAGGAAAATATCGCGTTTTAACAGTTTATTATTTTCCTATTAATCCTTCCGGGTTGGCCACGCTAAAGCGCGAAGCCAGTTAAATAATCCATTTTGCTCCAGCACCATGCGATCAACGCCATCAAACCATTTTTCTAATGACTCCGGATCCTTGAAGAAATCTGCCCTTGTCCTGAAGCTCTGGGATACATCCAGCTCTTTAACAATTTGCGCAGGATTTCCAGCCATAACAACATTTGAAGGCACATTACGTGTTATTACTGATTTGGCGGCAATAATGGAATTATCGCCAATAGTGACACCTTTTAGTACCGTGGCGTGATCACCCAACCAGACATTGTTACCAATGTGCACGGGATGCGCTTCTTTGGGCCGGGCAACCCGGTCATAAATACCGTGCCAATCTGAATCGGTGATATACACACCATTCGCCATCATCACGCTATCGCCGATAATGATTTCATCACTGGCACTGATACGGCAACCAGGACTGATTAATACATAATCACCCATCTCTATTTTCCCTAAATTTGGCTCATGCCCCCAAACTCCAATTCTTACCGGTGATTCCGGCTCGGAAATCACTGTGGCACATTTGCCTATACGGATGTTGGGTCCAGAAATACAGGTAAGCCATGGCTTCATAAATGTAGGGTACACACCCAGATAATCGCATTTTGGCGCAATGAAATGCTGGGTATACCATGCACGGTAGGCAAGATAGATTTTTTTAATGTAATAGGGGCGACGATCCTGGCGCATGTTAGCCTTTCTTTTTGTCGATGGAATATGCCGGCATGATGGCAAAGCCCTGCATAAAAGGCAAACCACTGAAAAGTGACATTAATTCTGTTAGAGTTAAAGGCAATTCCATTCTATAGAAGGCTTTCCTCATGATTATCACCTCTAAAATTGTAACCTTACTGGCCTGGATGCTGATTATTTTTAACGTTATTTCGCCCGTCAAAGGCTTTAGCGAAATACTGAACTGGACAGGCCTAGGCCTTGCGGGCGCACATGCTGTTGAAACGCTGGTATTCTTGCCAAAAGCAAAAAAACTGGGTGGCAATCTGGCGATACACATCGTTCAATTACTGATATTTGGCTATGTCCATAATATGGAAATGGATCAGTTACTGGCCGACAAACAAAAATGATCTCCCTGAAACAAAACTGCCAGCATGATGCTGGCAGTTTTTACTTTTATATTCGCATAAAATCAAAAGAACATACTTGCAGCATTCAATAAACCAACATTCAAGGATATAGCTGCCAATAATATTCCTGCAGCAACTTCGCCCCGGCGGATGCGCTCGGTAATGGCTGGCACAAATAACCGCACAGTAAAAAATGCCGTCAACTGCACCACCAAAGCCACCACCCCCCAAAATGCACAACCTAAATTACTTTGGGCATTCTGAATCGCACTCGACAAAGGAATGACAAAACCGATCAAACTCCCCGAAAATGCAATGGCGGCAGCTGAATCATTCTGTTTAATGAGCTCCCACTCATCGAGAGAGGTTAGACGATTGTAAATAAAAACATAAAGCGTCATTAAAATGCCGCCTATGGCAAAATATGACAAAAAAAAGGGCAACCCATTTATATATATCATCAGTTGCTCGTGCATAATCTACTCCTATCTAATAGACTTTTAAAATCAACAAAAATACAATCATGCGATATGCTACACAATGTACTATCGTTCAATTATGCACTGAACTTACCTAAAACAACTACATTCTTTTATCAACGCTCGCTAAAAAGTAGATCTCTCATGACCGACATACTATGGCAAACCATTCGTGAAGAAACTCAACGTGAAGCACAAAAAGAACCCATACTGGCCAGTTTTTTACACTCTACCATTTTGAATCACGACTCTATTGAAGCCGCGTTAAGTTATCACCTTGCAACCAAACTCGATTGCCCTGAAACCCCGGCGATTTTATTACGCGAAGTGATGGAAAATGCCTTTAATCATGATCATTCCATTGGCTATGCAATACGTCAGGATATTCGCGCCGTTTATGAACGTGATTCTGCTTGCCATGCCTATTCAACACCTTTTTTGTATTTCAAAGGTTTTTTGGCTCTGCAGGCTTATCGCATTGCACATTGGCTATGGAAACAAGGCCGCCAATCCCTCGCTTTTTATTTTCAATTCCGGATTTCAGTGGTCTTTGCTGTGGATATCCATCCTGCAGCACGTCTGGGTCATGGCATCATGATCGATCATGCTACAGGACTGGTTATCGGAGAAACCTGTATTGTTGGCAATAATGTCTCGATTATGCAGTCAGTGACTTTAGGCGGCACCGGCAAGGAAGAGGGTGATCGCCATCCCAAAGTAGGGGATGGCGTTTTAATCAGCGCAGGCGCTACTATTCTGGGCAATATAAAAATAGGTGAAGGCGCAAAAATTGGGGCCGGCAGTGTAGTTTTACAAGATGTTCCAGACCATACCACCGCTGCAGGCGTTCCGGCTGTTATCATTGGCAAACCCCAGGCATCTCAGCCAGCGCTGGATATGAACCACCAAATCAGCTGCGATATGGATTGTCCAAAACCCTGAGCGCATTAATTACGTCCCTTGCGAATCACTTTCATTTTGAAAATGGCTGCTGCCTGCATTCCGACCCGCCTTTTTAACGCGAAAAATGCTCCACCCTTAGAACTAAAATTACATTTTTAATCTTAAATATTATAATCCAGTTATAAAATTGCATTTCGATATGCAAATTTAATCTGTCAAAACATTACAAAAATTTCACAATTCGAGGAAATGGTTGTATATTTAATATACAGATAAGGAGGATTTTTATATGAACAAAATATTCAAAGCAACAATTCCAATGGTTTTATCGTTTTCAAGCTTCTGCGTTCTTGCTGAAAAGCAGGTTGATCCATGCCCAGCAGATATGGTAAATCTGTGGAAGAATTATGCGGCAAATACTGAAAACTATAAGGCTATACCTGCGTTCCTTTTAAAGAATGAATGTTTGAGAGCCATGGTTTCAACCGATTTTCATACTGCGATGGTAAGCCGTCTTGACCATCCTGAAGACGATAAATATGTTGATGATCTTTACGCTCAACTAGACTGGGGCAAAACTGTCGTTACCCAGTAAGGCTTACAATGTAACTTGGGGACGTTACTGAATTGAACATGTCTTCCCCTTTAAGGCGAAAATTGTTCGCCTTTATAAGTTTTTGTTTATCCTCAATTCAACTCTATCTATAAGCTGATAATTTAACACTAATATCATATCTACTGATGATATTGTGCCGATAATTCATGCACAGCATTTATAAAAACTCCCGCACTTTCAGGATCAACTTCAGGAGTAATACCATGCCCAAGATTGAATACATGACCAGAGCCTACACCATACTCAGCGAGAATTCTGCCAACTTCATCACGAATGATTTTATGTGACGCGTAAAGCATAGTCGGATCCATATTGCCCTGTAATGTAACCTTATCCCCCACTCGACGACGCGCCTCAGAAAGACTGATAGTCCAGTCCAATCCAACAGCATCACATCCTGTATTGGCAATAGACTCTAGCCATAAACCACCATTCTTGGTGAAGAGTATCACCGGAACTTTACGGCCATCATTCTCCCTGATCAATCCATTAACTATTTTATCCATATACCTTAATGAGAATTTTTGGTAGGCATCTGCACTTAACGCGCCGCCCCAGGTATCAAATATCTGTACTGCTTGCGCGCCTGAACGAATCTGTTCGTTTAAATAATCAATAACACAATTCGCCAATAGATCGAGTAATTGATGCATTAATTCAGGCTGGTTATAGGCCATAGTTTTTGCTGCACGAAAGTCCTTACTGGAACCGCCTTCAACCATATAGGTAGCGAGAGTCCATGGGCTTCCAGAAAACCCTATCAGAGGCACCCGCCCATTTAACTCTCGTCGAATCGTTTTTACTGCATTCATAACATAAGATAAATCATCCGCGGCCTTAATATCTTTCAATGCATTGATATCGCTCTGGGTACGCACTGTTTTCTTGAACTTAGGTCCTTCCCCTTCTTCAAAATACAATCCAAGGCCTAACGCATCAGGTATAGTCAGAATATCCGAGAAAAGTATTGCTGCATCAAGAGGGTATCGCTCCAACGGCTGCAAAGTCACCTCACAAGCCAATTCAGGATTCATGCATAAATCCATGAAGCTCCCTGCCTTGTTTCTCGTTGCGCGATACTCTGGCAAATATCGACCGGCCTGACGCATCATCCATACTGGTGTACAATCGACAGGCTCTTTCATTAAAGCTTTTAAAAAACGATCATTTTTTAACGGGGACATACAATTTTCTCTATTAAAGCTTCTGAATATGTGGGAAATATACCATCCCATTGAATAGCATAATTAACACTTAAAATATCTAACACAAATATTTATTCAATATTATCGCCGATTACCGCTTTCATGAGCTCAAGATTAAAATCCTGAGTAACGATGGGTTCCCCCAAATTTTTCAGCAATACCAATCGAATCTGGCCTTGCACATTTTTTTTATCAATTGCCATGGCCTGGATAAAATCATCCACTGTCATTTCTTTAGGTGCAGTAATAGGCAGTTGAACTTGTTTTATCAAACTTCTTGTACGATTTAAGATATCAACAGACACCCAACCCAATCGATATGAAAGATCAACTGCCATTATCATCCCAACCGCAACGGCCTCGCCATGCAACCACGAACCATAGCCTTGTTGGGTCTCAATAGCATGTCCAAACGTGTGCCCTAAATTCAGTACCGCTCGAAGCCCTGTTGTTTCATACTCATCTTCTGCAACAATCTTGGCTTTTATTTCACATGACCTCTGAATCGCATATGTTAAAGCCTCGCCAGATCTCTGATGCAATTGATTGACATTTTTTTCAAGCCATTCGAAAAATAAAGGGTCTGCAATAAGGCCATACTTGATGACCTCGGCAATACCTGCCGCTAACTCTCGCTCTGGCAGAGTATTCAATGTGTTAGTATCTATTATCACAGACCTGGGCTGATGGAATGCCCCGATCATATTTTTTCCCAATGGATGGTTAACACCGGTTTTACCGCCTACTGATGAATCAACCTGAGACAAAAGCGTGGTAGGTATTTGTATAAAATCAATCCCCCTTTGATAACAAGCTGCAGCAAATCCCGTCATATCGCCTATGACTCCCCCACCTAACGCTATCATAAAGCTGCTTCTATTGAGCTTTGCTTGCAAAGCGCCATCGAAAATTTTTTCGATCGTAGCCAATGTTTTAAATTGCTCCCCATCCTCAAGGATCACAACAGCATCGACCTCTCGACCCAGCAATTCTTTAACCTGATTTAAATATAATGGAGCAACTGTCGTATTAGTCACAATACAAATCTTTCTGCCCGAGATTAATTCGTCTAATAGAGTCACATCCGAAAGATAACCTGCCCCAATATAAATAGGGTATGTTCTAGCACCAAGATTAACCGTGATTTTCATAGTGGTTCTGACAAAAGATTGATAAAGGGAATTGTAGAGTTCTAGGAATGTTTTTTCCAGTAATCCAGAATTGCATTCACCACTCCTTTGGGTTTTGACTGATCCGTATCAATAACAAAATCAGCCACTTCCCGATAAAGCGGCTCTCTGATTTTCATTAGCTCTATTAACACTGATCTTGGATCATCTTTTTGCAGCAAAGGGCGGTTTTTATCCTTCACTGTCCGAAAAAATTGCTGCTCGACAGAAGCATTGAGAAATACAACGCAGGGTACTTGAGACAATAACTGACGATTTTCTTCTTTAACTACTACCCCACCTCCCGTCGCGATAACAGCAGGTTCACCGGCCAAGACCTCCTCTAGCACCTGATGCTCTCTCTTGCGGAAGCCTTCCTCACCTTCAACATGGAATATCCACGGGATATCTGCACCAGCTTTTTCTGCGATGATATGATCAATATCTTTAAAGGGCAAACGTAGCTCTTGAGAAAGCATACGGCCAATGGTGGTCTTGCCGGCCCCCATGGGACCGACAAGAATCAAACTTGAAGACATTATTGAACTAACGTATCTGCCAGAATTCGAGGGGTGATAAAAATCAGGATTTCCGTTTTGTCCTGAATTTTTGATGTCCGTTTGAACAGTCTGCCAATATAGGGAATATCACCAAAAAATGGAGTTTTCGTCTCACTCAGCAAATCAGTTGACTGGAAGATCCCGCCTAATACTACCGTTTCTCCATTACTCACTAATACCTTGGTTTTAATTGCCGTGGTATCAATGGTTGGTACACCATTAACACTGGTTGCACCTAAAGCATCTTGTTTAATATCCAGCTCCATAATCACCCTGTCATCTGGAGTAATATTTGGTGTAACTTTCAATTCCAGTGTGGCTTCAATAAATGCAGTAGTAGATGCGCCATTTGGCGCAGATGCCTGATAGGGTACGCTCACGCCTGACTTGATACTGGCTGCCTGTTTATCGCCTGTGATAATCTTAGGTTGCGATACAATTTCACCATTACCACTGGACTCCAATGCCGATAATTCGAGATCCAAAAAGTTCGAACCTCCTACATTAATAAATCCCATATTAAGATGTGTTGAACCAATATCATTCACACCTAGATCCACAATACTCTCTAAAGGAATTGTATCGTCTGTACCTTCGACAAAATTGTTATAGATGCCAACAGTGGCTTTCTGCCCCCCCGTAGCAATCCAGGAGCCTTTTTTCTCTGAACCTGCTGATTGACCACCCCATTGCACACCTAATTTTGATGTCTCATCGGAGCTGGCAACGACAATACGGGCTTCAATTAAAACCTGACGAATAGGTACATCAATCAAGGCCATTAATTTACGGATTTCATCCATTTTGGCTGCCGTTTCAGTCACTAACAGAGAGTTAGTTCTGGCATCAACAACAACAGAAGCCCTTGCTGAAATTAAACTGTTTTTTGCCCCGCCACCAGAACCTGTTGGCTTCTTGGTTAACAAATCATATATGTCTTTGGCATCAGCATATTTAATTCGAATAAATTCAGTTTGCAATGGTGCCAGTTCTTGCAACTGTTTTACAGTAGTGATTTTTTGTCTTTCTTGTTTTGCGATTTCCCTGGCAGGGGCAACTAGCAAGATATTTCCATCTTGTCTTTGATCGAGTCCTTTGGTTTTAAGAATTAGATCAAGCGCTTGATCCCAAGGAACGTTCTGTAATCTGAGGGTTATTTTTCCCCTGACCGAATCACTGGCCACCAAATTAAGATCGGTAAAATCAGCTATTAATTGCAACACCGCGCGAATTTCGATGTCTTGGAAATTCAATGATAACTTATCCCCGACAAATTCAAATTCCGTTTCTTTTGCTTCAATTTCTGCTTGCGTCAAGGGTTTTACCGTTAATACATAAGTATTATCCGTTTGATATGCCAGATACTCATACTCTCCAGAAGGCTCAATATCAATTTGCGTACTACCCTCAACCTCATTGGCGTTAACCATCATCACCGGGGTAGCAAAATCAGAAACATCATAGCTCAGGCGCAAATCTTCAGGCAATGTGGTTTGCTCAAAAGTTAATTTGATAAATTTACCTTCAACATGTGAGTCAACATTTATATTAGGATTGGTCAGCTCTACAATTAAGCGGCCTTCATTATTTTCACCCCTGCGGAAATCGACACTTTTAATTGCGGAAATCGATTTTTTACTGACCTTTTCTTCCAGTTGGGTCGGAGCAGACTTTAGATAATCTTTAATGCCATCATCACCCACAGTAACAATTAACGAATTACCTTCAACGCGGGTTTCATATTTTGTCAGCTCAACAAGATTAATAATGACCCGAGTCCTGTCACCCGACCCCACTACAATCACACTCTGCGCATTACCTAAATCCAGCGTATATTTTTTTTGTTTCAAGGTAGAAGTTACTTGCTCTAGATCCAATGCAATTCTTGCCGGGCTTTCAATCGTATAGGCTTTGGGTGATGGTGGGGCAGCATCAAAATCAAATTGCAATTCAACCTTGGAGCCAGGCATGGAATTAAATTTGACATCTGTCAAATTGACGCTTGCAAATGCAGGGAATGCAAACGCTAAAAAACTCAGTAACAGGTATTTATAATTACTCATCTGAAAACTCCAAACGCATAGGCAAATGTTTCATTCTTTTTAGCTAACATATTTATTATCACCGCTCATCTTTCCTTAAGCTCAAGAACACGTGGTCGTTCTACCCAGCCATTAGCGCCATTTGAAATAACTTCTACAACTTGAATATAGGTAGTGGATGTTGCCACGATCTTTCCATGGTTTCTTCCAATATAATTACCATTTTTAACCGGGTATATATTCCTTTGACCATCTCTTAACAATGCCCATAATTGTGAATCTTTTTCAAATGTACCGACCATACGCAAACTTTCAATACTGACCTGCTCAAGCAATTCTTTAGGACGGGTAGTGGATGGCGGATCAACCGTTGCTGAAGCAGCTATATCCTCTGCCTTAACTACTACTGGCCTGTCAAAAGGCGCACGAAAAGAAGTGGCACTATAATCAAAAGGCTTATACGGAGCAAAAGTAGGCACTGGCTCTATACGACCACCTGGCGTTGCCTTGACTTCCGCCATAAAGGCATGCAAGTCATCAAAGTTATCGGAACCGCATGAGGCTAGAAAAAAAACACAAAATAGTAAACTATATTTTTTTATGTTCATTTCTTTTTACCTTTCTTTTTATTTTTCCCACCTTTACCACTTTCACCCTTATATCGATAAGTACTCGCTGTAATATCAAGTTGTAAGTTAGAACTATCCCCTCTCCTGCCTTTCGGCTTAATGGAGAAGTTGGTCAAGGTTACAATTCTTGGGAGACTAGCCACACCACTAACAAACGCTCCCATATCATGAAAAGAACCCTTCGCCTGAATTTTAATAGGTAATTGTATGTAGAATTCACGGGAAGTCTCTCGCTGCAGAGTGATTGCATTAAAAGTCAAACCGCTAGCGGAACCTCTGTTGCTAATATCTTCTAACAGCCCTGGAACTTCTGTATCACTCGGCAACTGGCTTATTAATGCGCCAAATGATTCCTTCATTTCAACCATTTGCTTCCTATAAGCAATAAGATTAGCTGCCTGAAAAGCCTTGTCTTCAAATTGTTTTTTTAATGTAACTTCTTTTTCTATAGCTACGGCTTGAGTAGCTTGCAATGGACTAATCAGGAATTTATAACCTGCGAAAATTATTCCTACGAAAACCACAATCCACACCAGAATTTTGATAAGTACTGGCCATGCCCCAATATTCTCGAGCGATAACTCGCTAACATCGAAACCCTGCATTTGTTCTTGTAATGATTTTATTTGATCGGGAAAAGCCATTTTTGAACACCAACCTCAAGTAACTTATTTTTTTCGTTTATTGGGATTTACTTTACTATCATCTGGTTTTATCAGTACAGGAGGAGTTATTTTTACCGTCATACTAAAATCAATCGCCTGCTGACCCGTTTTACTGGCTTTCACCAATCGTAAATTAGGGTTTGCAAACCATTCGGACGCATTAAGTTGCCGCATTAAACTGGAAACGCGATTATTGGATTCCGCAGTACCTAACAATGAAATACCAGCTCCATTTCGAATCACTGATGTATAATAAACTCCATCCGGCAATGTTCTAACTAACTCATCAAAGATATGTACAATTTCAGGTCTATTACCCTGCAAGCTTTGAATTACCTGCATCCGCTTTACCAAAGCTTCTTTTTGTTTTTTTAGCGCTGCAATTTCAGCAACCTGCTTATTGAGCTCATTTATCTGACCCGTTAGATAGGTATTTCTGGCTTCCTGAGTGGAAATTGCCGTTGATAATACTAATTGCCATAGTAAAACAACAACAACAGCCGCACCGGCAAAACCAGCAAAGATGATCAAAAATTCTTTCTTTAATTGCTGCCTGCGTTCCTGACGCCAGGGGAGTAGATTGATAGTGGCCATTAATCAAAACTCCTCATTGCTAATCCGCAGGCAATCATTAAGGCCGGGGCATCATTACTTAACGCCATCGCGTTTACCTTGGATGAAACTGCCATATTGGCAAAAGGATTGGCTATTTGACATGGCGTCCCTAATCGATCCTCAACAAGATTAGTCAATCCCGTCATTGAAGCCACACCCCCGGCTAATACCACATAATCAACTTCGTTATGCTGGCTAGACGAGAAGAAAAACTGCAGTGATCTTGTAATTTGCTGAACCACCGCATCCATAAATGGCGCCAGCACTTCTGATTCATAATCATCAGGCAATCCGCCTTGTTTTTTCGCTACACCCGCCTCTTCAATAGACAAACCGTATCGCCGCTGGATTTCCTCGGTAAGTTGACGCCCACCAAATAACTGTTCACGGGTATAAATGGTTTCTCCGCCCTGCAAGACACTCAATGTAGTCATAGTAGCGCCGATATCAACTACTGCTACCGTAGTTGAGCTATCATGCCCTTCGAGCTGAGTCACCACAAACTGGAAAGCCCGCTCCATTGCATACGCCTCAATATCCACCACTTTGGCGATAAGATCAGCAAGTGCTAGAGTTTCCACTCTGGAATCAATATTTTCGCGACGACACGCTGCCAAAAGAACCTCTACCTTATCTTCATGCTCTGGCATTGGCCTTAAAATCTCGAAATCGAGCGCCACTTCATCAATGGGGAATGGGATGTACTGCTCAGCGCTATTCGCTATTTCAGCCTCCATCTGGTCCTCACTGAGCTCAGCCGGCATATCAATGATTTTAGTAATCACCGCAGAGCCGGATACCGCTACCGCGGCATGTTTGAGTTTAGTTTTGGCTTTATCGATAACCTTACTTATTGCTTCGGCAACTCCGGCAGGCTCATTGATATTATTTTCAACAACGGCATTTGCAGGGAGTGCAGTAACAGCATAACTTTCTACTCGAAAGCCATTTCCTGCTTGACTTAACTCCAGCAATTTGACCGAAGTTGAACTGATATCCAACCCCAGAATAGGTATTTGCTTCTTTTTAAACAGGCTTTTCACAAAAATTCCTATTATTATTCATATAGTTATATTTAAAACATCGTTAAACACATTAACTAACATGTATAACCTTAGCACAAAATCTAAAAAATAAAAAAATTCTTATTAAATAATTATTTCGGTAAACTTCTGCATAT
>CAZTZY010000046.1:0-24258 GCA_964617765.1 uncultured Spongiibacteraceae bacterium | reverse complement strand
TTTCCATTTCGTATAATTTGGCCTTTAACTGTTTCATCGCAAAATCACGGTTGGCATGTTGCGAACGCTGGTTCTGGCACTGCACCACAATGCCGCTGGGCATATGTGTCATACGCACCGCAGAATCAGTCTTGTTAACGTGCTGGCCACCGGCACCGGATGATCGGTAGGTATCCACACGCACATCCGACATATTGATTTCGATCTCGATATTGTCATCCACTTCGGGTGATACAAACACCGAAGAAAAGGAAGTATGACGACCATTATTGGAATCAAACGGGGATTTCCTGACCAGGCGATGTACGCCGGTTTCGGTACGCAACCAGCCAAAGGCATATTCACCTTCAAAACTAATGGTGGCACCTTTAATGCCTGCCACATCACCGGGAGACACTTCCAATACTTCGGTTTTAAAACCCTTGCGATCACCCCATTTGAGATACATACGCATCAGCATTTCTGCCCAATCCTGCGCTTCGGTGCCACCGGAACCGGACTGGATATCCAGGAAGGCATTATTAGGGTCCATTTCACCGGAGAACATACGGCGGAATTCAAGCTCGGCCAGCCTTTCTTCCAGCTTGGCCAGATCAACTTCTACGGATTCAACAATTTCAGCATCCTGTTCTTCAACCGCCATTTCCAGCAAGTCGGTAACATCGTTGAGGCCGGTATCGAGGGTTTCGATAGTATTCACCACCGCCTCAAGACTGGCGCGCTCTTTACCTAATTGCTGGGCTTTTTCAGGATTATCCCACACCGTGGGCTCACCGAGCTCTAGCTCGACTTCGTGCAGACGCTCTTTTTTATTAGCGTAGTCAAAGATACCCCCGAAGCGCATCATTGCGCTCACGGAGGTTGGTAATCGTTTGTCGGATCTGATTAACTTCTAGCATAAAATGGTCGGCAACGCGCCTTGTTTGTAGGTTGGGAAAGCCGTCAATTCTACACCAGAAGGCGCTTTTCGACTAGTTACCCCAAAAGCTTACCACATCCCGTTTTACATGCAGTTTTAATAGCCTCCACGCACCAGTCGCACATAAGCCAAGTCTGATTTTATTAATGGTTCACTGTACCCACTGCTAAAATCAACAACCCATGCATTTTCATTGATTCCGGCATAAGGCGATGATGTCCAGTAAATGTCCCATTGTGTTGCAGGCAACAATCCTTGATTGATGGCAGGAGAGAAACAGGCTTTTTCTACCAGGGAAGCTAATTCCTTTTTATTTGGCAGCCGCCAATCTTCAAAACCCTGAAAGTTTTCATCATTGGCAATATTCAGGGCCGCAAGCCAGTGCACTTTTAAAACGGTACCATTTCCACAACTATCCCCGCTTAAACCTGCCGAACATTTCTTCCATTCCAGGCCTGTATCTTGATCAACAACAATCCCGTTATGTAAATCCTCATATTTTTCATAGGGTTTACTTAAGACAATACGCTGATTGCATTCAGCATAAACAGCTAAACTATAAAAACAGAAGATAAGGAAAAACAAGATCATTCGTGCAGTTTGCATAACAATTCCAGATTATCCAGATACTTGATTAATATTGAGCTCATCGTGAAGAAGGAACAAAAAAGGTGGTGCCCCGATATCGTTGCAGCGTATGTACCAGTCGAACAGAAGCAAATTGACCTTTATTTTTCCTGTTTTCGACACCATCATAGAAATTGACATTCCATGCTTCAGCAGCCTCCCTGGCGACTGCCGAGGAGGACCAATAATCACCATTCATGATGGTATCAGGAAAAAAAACAGTATCGACAGCAGGCTGCACCCTGTCCAGACTCATTATAGACTGTAATTCTTCACTGGATGGCAATCGCCAGTGACTCATGCCGCAAAGTTCCTGGCTATTGATGTCAGCGACATATTTTTCAGTATCACATCGAGCGACATCAAAACAATTATCTGACCCGGCACCACTACCCGTATCAGGCGCTCCCGCATTACCTCCATTAACATTACCATTGGAATTAAACCAGGAATATTGCCAATCCCTGTCACCCAGTCCATTATTGTTAGTTTTCGCCTCCCACGCCAGACCGCTAATATTATCCCTGACACATACCCAGGATAAAGCCGAATCAGGCAATGAATTTCCGTTTGAATCCAGCTTGGTAAAACTGAAACCGGCATGCCCATCATTATCATTGTTAGTGGCCGGATTTACATCATGACCATAAAGAGCATCCTGGCCGGCAGGAACCGCATCACCCTCAGTATCGATACCACTGATCTCCTTACCTGCACCGGAAGCTGCGCAATCAATGGTGTTTTGTCCGCTGATATTAGAAAAGTCACCGCACTGGGTAATTCCAGTATCGTTCAATGGCCGCAGTGTTTTTCCTGAAACAGCTCCACTGTCGCCATCGCCACCACACGCAACAAGAAAAATAAACCAGCCATAATTATATTTAAACATCCAGCGCACGTTAATTCGCCTATAGGTAAACAATAGTTGCGTTAATAGTTTCAAGATAGCTCATAATCAGCAAAATCGACTACTTTTAATGATTGTCTATACTGTGAAGGCGCCCAAGGCCAGGTTGCCGGAACACCTTCTGCATCCAGATACCAACTATTGCACCCACTAACCCAAATGGTTTCACCAAACGAGCTTTTCAGGGTTTCGGTAAAGGCGCGAGTGACATCGGCTTTAGGCGACATCATCTCAAATTCACCCTGCTGGAATTTACTGATACATTGCATGACATAATCCACTCCGATATCCGCAATATCAATCAGTGACAAATTCGTAATCGGGCTGTTAGGGCCAATCAGCATAAAATAATTGGGCAGACCGGGTATGGTTATTGAGCGATACGTGCGTGTACCCGAATTCCAGATCTCTTCCAGTGTACGGCCATCCTCACCGGCAATGTAATTCACATTCCAGACGTTAGGATAAAAACCCGTGGCCAGCACCAACAAATCCAGTTCGTGCAATCGGCCATCACGGGTCACTATGCCTTTGGGCTCAATATGATCTATACCCTCAATAACCACTTCGACATGGGAACGCTGCACGGCGGGATAATAGGTGTCCGACATGATCATGCGCTTGCACATAGGCTGGTCTGAAGGGGTCAACTTGCAGCGAAGATCCGGATCTTTAATACTGTCAAGGTTGTGGTGACATGCCATAAACACCAGCTTGCGATGCCAGCCATTCGCGAGTGCTGCCCGGCCAAACTGTTCTCCCACCCAATCATAAAATTTGCGCGTCATACTGCCAAGCACTGGAAACCATTGTTTGAGTTTTTTTGCTAACGGCGTGTAATAGGGGTTAGGCGTGCCAATGACCCATTGTGCAGTACGCTGAAAGATTGTCAGTTTACTGCACACATCCGATAAAGGCCCTATCGACTGTACAGCCGAAGAACCGGTACCAATGACGCCAATCCGCTTGCCTTTTACCTCGTAGTTATCATCCCAATCAGCCGTATGAAAAACCTTGCCGGCAAAGGTATCCAGCCCTTGAATATCCGGATATTTTTTCCTGTTTAATGGGCCGCTGGCGGCTACGTAAAAATCAAAAACCTCGATCTCACCATCACTGGTTTCCACATGCCATTTTTTATCCTTGAATGTGGCACTCGTTACGGTCGTATTAAACCTGATGAATGGGTGCAACTGATATTTCTCAGCCACCCCTTCAAAATAACGCTGGATTTCAGGGCCTGGAGAAAAACGCCTGCTCCAGTCAGGATTGGGTTCAAATGCATAACAGTAAGAAAATGAAGCGACATCACAAGCTACACCGGGATAACGATTTTCACGCCAGGTGCCGCCCACCTTGCCGGCTTTTTCGTAAATAACGAAATCGGTTAATCCTGCCTTTTTTAATTTAATCGCCATCAACATGCCCGACATGCCGGCGCCAACAATACATATTTTAGGGTCTTTCTGGCTCATGGGATTATTTCACCCTCCTTAACATTTACATTATGAAAAACCAGCTGTGGCCAGCAGTTTTTACCCTCATGATAGATTTTTATACGCGTCAAACAGGCATAAGGCACATAAAACCGCAGTAATGAATCCATAGGTGTTTTCAACACCTCACTTAAAATAGCTCGTACTACACCACCATGCACCACCATTAAAAGGTGCTTACCCTGATGGCGCTCTATTTCCTGCCAAAAGCCCGTTTTCACACGCTCATGAAAAATACCGATGGGTTCTGCTCCCGGCGGCGTGTGTTTAATCGGGTCACGCCAGAAATTTTCAAATGCCTTACTATTATTATGTTTTACGTCAACAAAGGTTTTGCCATCCCAATCACCAAATGATATCTCCTGAAAATCATCATTTATGGTATGGCTGATATTATGCTTCAACGCTAAGCGCGCGGAAAAATACAAACACCTTTGCATAGGCGAGGTGATGATATGTTCCCATCCGGCATGGCCAATCAACGCGCAATCCATTTGTCGCAAACCTTCTTCGCTCAGCATAACATCGGTTTTTCCACGAAAAATCTCGCCACCTTCGGTTTGACCATGACGCAGAATATCGATAACAGTTACAGGCTTATTCATACGATCTTTTCACTCACCCCGGCAGCCGAAAAACTGGCCATTTCACTTTGCAATAAACACGCCGATTGCAATAAAGATACTGCAATAGCCGCGCCAGAACCTTCACCCAAACGCATACCGATATCGAATAAATATTCCAAACCTAAAGCTTCCAACATCAGGCAATGTGCGGGCTCTGCAGAACAATGTGAAGCCATTAACCAGGGTTTGATCGAAGGATTGATTTGCACAGCTACCAAAGCAGCTGCGGTAGCAATATAGCCATCAAGCAATACCGGGATTCCCGCTTGCGCACAGGCAATATAAGCTCCTGCCAAACCGGCTATCTCAAAACCACCGAATATCCTTAATACGTCTAACGGATCAATCATAGAGTGCCTATTTAATGCCTTTTCGATCACACGACTTTTATGCTGCACTTGCTCACTATTTAAACCGGTTCCTGGTCCTGCCATCTGCTGTGGCGATTTCGCCAATAATCGTGCCGCAATACAAGCTGCCGCCGTAGTATTGGCTATACCCATTTCACCGCCAATAAATAATTGCGCATTATTGGCCATAGCATTGATAATGGCCTCCTGCCCAACACGCAATGCCTGTTGCAACTGTGCGCTTGTCATGGCTTCGCGTTCACAAAAATTCTGTGTACCTGCAGCTATGCGCCGGTCGAGTACACCATCAATCTCTTCCAGTGGCGCTATAGTACCCATATTAATGACTGTCAATTCTGCAAATAATTGCCGTGCTAACACTGATATTGCAGCGCCACCCGAAGCAAAATTCCTGACCATTTCTGCCGTTACCGCTTGCGGAAATGCAGAAACGCCTTCCACCGCTACACCATGATCAGCCGCCATGATGACAATTTCTATATTTTTCAGGGTGGGTTTTAATGTCGATTGATAACCTGAAAATTGCGTTGCTATGTGTTCCAGCCTGCCGAGCGCACCGGCTGGTTTAGTCAATGTCAGCTGATAAGCTTCAGCCTGTTTTTGCATCGCCGTATCAAAATGTTTTGCGGGTTTTAAATACCATTCACTCATGTTGTTGTCTCATCTTTTAACGATTGCGCCAATCCGGCTGTAATGAACGTAACCTTGCCCGCCAAGGCGGCTATTTCTTGATGCAACCACCCGGCTTCGTCGACAAAACGCCGACTGATTTCACCCAATGGCACTATGCCCTGACCCACCTCGTTACTGACCAGAATCACCTGTGCATGCAAGTTTGGCAGTAACGTCAGTAGCGCTGCTTTTTCACGCTTCCAGCTTGCTTCGTTCTCACTCGATAAATGATTGCTTAACCATAAAGTCAGGCAATCCACCAGAATGACATGACGGGGATCATCCAGATCTTGCAATATTTTAGCGAGATAAATCGGCTCTTCTATCGTTCGCCATTGCCCTGAGCGGCCAGCCTGATGATGGGCAATACGTTGTTGCATTTCGGCATCCAGGCCCTCAGCTGTAGCGACATAATGCATTATGCGTCCGCTATTGATGGCTATTTTTTCAGCATAGGCACTCTTGCCCGAGCGCGCCCCACCCAACACCAGTTCAATCACATTCTTCACCGTTCTCTTTTCATTCTGGTTTCATTCTGGTTTCATTCTGGTTTCATTCAGTATTCGTTCTTTGCTTTATTGCGCTTGAATCATATTATACGCATCAGGTTTCACCAAAGAGGTTCACAAAAATGGGCAATCGCTTATCAAAAATTTACACTCGTACCGGCGATGATGGCACCACAGGGCTTGGGGATGGCTCACGCATTGCCAAAGACGATATACGCATGCATACCATCGGTAACCTGGATGAACTCAACTCGATTATTGGCCTGATGATGGCCGAAATGAGCTCAGACGATGAGCTTTACCCGTTATTTGTCGAAATACAGCATGACCTCTTTGATCTCGGCGGCGAACTGTGCATTCCCGGTTATGAATTGATCAAGGCAGAAAAAGTCGATTTCCTTGAGCAGACTCTCGATAATCTCAATGCCGATTTACCTCCATTGAAAAATTTTATTTTACCTGGCGGTAATAAAGCTGCAGGATTTTGTCATTTAGCAAGAACGGTTTGCCGCCGCGCCGAGCGTGACATGGTAAGCCTGAGCAAAGTGACCGAGGTTAAAGATGCCGGGCGACAATATATTAATCGACTGTCGGATTTGTTGTTTGTTTGCGCAAGGATTCTGGCCAGACGCAATGGCGGGCAAGAAGTACTGTGGAAACGCAATAGCCAGTAACCTAATCAGGCTGGCCACAACCACGCTGCACCGCGCACACCGCTCGAATCGCCATGCATGTTCAACACAACAAGGGTATTTACCACATCGGAAAAAACATAAAGTGGCAACAATGCCTGGGTTTTTTCGGCAAGACCCGGCAAGCCGGATACGCCTCCACCCAACACAATAACGTCGGGGTCTAACACGTTAATCACAGTTGCTAAACTGGCAGATAACTGGTGCTGATAGAGCTCATAGGCATCCAGTGCTCCAGCATCATGCTGCTTGATCAATTCACTGATTTCTTTTGATGCATGATTAAATCCGGTTTTTTCATGATAGGTTTGCATCAAACCTTTGGCACACAGATACGTTTCAACGCAATCATACTTTCCGCAATAACACATTCTCTGTGTTGCATTAATACGCGGAGCTGTTACAGGTAATGGATTGTGCCCCCATTCACCGGCAATACTATTACATCCAATCAGCGGCTTTTGTTGCATGACAATGCCACCACCCACACCAGTACCCAGAATGACACCAAACACCACCTCTTTTCCTGCTGCAGCACCATCAACTGCCTCAGAAAGTGCAAAACAATTCGCATCATTCATGATACGAACGTTTTGCTGCAAAGCAGTTTCGATATCTTTCAGGAAAGGCTGGTCATTCACACAAACTGTATTGGAGTTTTTCACCCGTCCCTCAGTGGTCAATGCACCGGGCATGCCGATGCCTATCGATAAGGCAGGTCCAAAATTTTCCTTACATTCCATAACAAGATGAGCAATGCATTTAATGATTTCAGGATATGATTCTGCGGGCGTTGGAATGCGTTTGCGATAGAGTTCAATACTACCCTGTAATACTATGACTTCAATTTTTGTTCCACCCAGATCTATACCCAAACGCAAATCAGACATATTCAAATTCTCTCGGAGAAATAAACCTGATTCAAATCACAATTTGAAAGATAGCCATCACAAAAACTGCAAAAATCAGGCTTCTTTTAACCAGATGAATAAGGCTGTTAATTTCATTCTCTGCAAGAACTGCCTGCTCTTCCACCAAATGATTTTCACTAAACTCACCTTCGAGCCAATCCATATTTAAACCCAAAGCAGCCAACGCATTGGCATGTACCACATTTTTACTGGACATGCCCATATGACATGCAGAACTGCGCCAGGTTGGCATACCCCGATCAAAATCACCCATTAATACAAAAGTTAGTCCTAGCAGAAATGCCGCAGGCCTTTCCATTATAGCGTGAATATTTCTGGCAAAATCCCATTGGGTTTTAGTCACAAAAAAACTGTTCAGGCGATACAATAATGCACCAACAGGTCCAAGCAATACGAACCAGAACAATACGACAAAAACTCCTTCAAACGCTGCATAAATATAACTTTCACGCGCACTAACATGATTTTTTTGCAACCCTTCACCCAGCTCCGCACAATACTCTGCATCTAACTGCGAAAGAATAACCGGGAATCTTTGATAATCAGCCTGTTTCCAGGCAGCGACATAATCATTAATCAGCGTATTGTATGCCTTTCGGCCAACAGCATAGATAAGCACTGAAACAGCTAACACCAATGAAATAAATCCCCACATCCAGTCCTTGATGAAAACCAGAATTGCCACTAGAAATACACAGGGGAATAATACCGTCAATACATACATAAAACCGTTATTCTGCGTACCCGCCTGTATTTTTTCCAGCAAGCCAAAAAACCACGCATCTTTCTGGATGGCAGTAAATGAACCCCAGTACTGCAAGAGTCCAAACATAATCAATACAGCGATAAAATACATATCAGATTCTCAATGATTGCTTGTAACGTTTCCAATCAAACCCTGCACCCGGATCTGTCTTTCTTTCTGGTGCAATATCACAATGACCTACAATTGACTCCGGTTTAATCGGGTATTCTTTCATAATATCCCTGGTCAGTTTTTCAAGTGCCTTATATTGTCTCTCTGTATAGGGAATATCATCAGCACCTTCCAGCTCAATACCCAAACTGAAATCATTTACATTTTCGCGACCATGATAACTCGAAATGCCTGCATGCCATGCACGCTTATCGGTAGCAACAAATTGCGTCACTTCACCATCGCGCGAAATAAAAAAATGCGCTGAAACTTCTACACCTTTTAATTCAGCAAAACTGGCATGCGCATCGCAATCAAGGCAACCCAAAAATAAATTATGCACATGCGGCGTACCGAATTGTTTAGCGGGTAAACTGATATTATGTATTACCAACACTGAAACTTCTTGCGCAGGTCGATCATTAAAAAATGGCGACGGTTTTTTCTGTGCAGATACATACCAGCCGTGCAGAAAATTTACGGGCATCTTCTCCATTATCAATTATCGACGATCCCGGATATTACCAATGACTGATTCCAGCGCCCGATCAAATACCTGCTCTGAAGCCATCGGTTCAATTTCACCAGAATCAATTTTTTGCGCAATATCAAATTCGCTGATTTCTGCAAGCTTGACTCCCGAGCGATCTGTTAATATAAATTTTCTGGTGTGCTTGATATGTGCGGCAATTCGACAACGAATTTGCCCCTGCGGTTTATTCCATAATAATGAGGCACCCTGACCCAGATTACTCATCACTTCCTGGGTTTTAGCACTAAAAATATCTTTGGCATTTGCCTTCACTACCTCAACGGCCTGATCAGCCAGCTCTTGCATTTTCTCTGGAGTGAATGCAATAGATGTTCTAACGATATATTTATTTTGCTCTGGAAAACCCTGTTCTTGATCAACAGATTCGATGGCATCGGGTTCGGGCTTATAAAGACCCAACCTTTCAAGATCAGCAAAATCGCCTTTAATGGCTTTGGCAATTTTTTTATGCTCTTCCTCAAGATCACTGAATAATTGATTGATTAATGTCGAACTCAAATCAATAGAAACCAGGCCCTTGCGCAAGGATTTCAATAGAGGCGGTAACTGAATGATAAAATCATATCGGGAATTAAATGCCGAAGCGAACTGGACACTGCGCAATAAATCATCAACCACTTTAACAGACTGTTGCCATTCAGCCCCAGCCAGGCCTTTTTGCAATGCCGTCATATACAAAACGTTATTCCACCCTTCATCAAAAATCCGCCTGACGGCACCAGGAATTTTAGCAGTGCCTATTTTTTTCTCGAGTATGGTATTTACTGCTTCCCGTACTGTATCGGCAACTTCCGCACCCAACTGGCTATCCATCAATCGTTGCGTGGCTATGGCATTTTTTTGACGCTGCCGTTCTCCAAAAGCCAGATATTCGAATAAACATTCCTGAAACGGAATTGACTCTATGCGTTCTGCTTCAATAAATAGCCTTACTGTGTGACTAATCTTCTTGAACAGCTCATCGTCTTCAAGTTTGTTCCTTTCAGGCTGCCAACTCGCGCACACATGAATAAGCTCATTGAGCAGGGCTTTGGCAGGATGCTTGTTACTTTGTAATAATGCCGGATCTGCTACTGCAATCCTGGCATAAGGCAACTGTAAACCCACCAGCAATGCCCGCGCTTCCAGTGGCAAGTTATTATCATCCATAATGAACTGGAATAATTTACCCACCAGCTCTACCTTATCCATTTGCATTTGCATTTTATTGGAAAGCTCTGCCTGCAGCAGTTTTTGTTGCAGAAGCTCTTTGGCTAAATTCCTGATTTCAGGTTTTTTCTTGCATGCCAATATTACCGCTGAACCTAACATACTCTCTCTGCTTTCAACATCATTAGCCTGCAAATCTGCCAATGCAGTACTAAACATATTCACTTCTGGCTGGGCATCACCATCAACCTCTTGCCCCAGCGCTTCCTCTACCAGCGCATTCATAGAAGCCATAGCTTCGCTGGGCTCTGTATCCAGATCAGGCAATATGCCTTGTGCTGAAAGTGCATCATTAGCCAAACGCACATAGCGCTCCAGCCTGCTGTAAAGCTGCACTTCAAACATCCTCAGCATGAGCATTTTAGTATTGATATCGACTTTGGTTTCACCCAGGCTTTGCAGGAAACTATTGACGACATGCTCAGGCGATAATGGGTTTTCCAGCTTTTTATCGACGGTGGCCAATCGTTGTTGCAGATCAAAAATGGCCGCCGCCAAGGGGGTATCTGCACGCCATGCTTCAACATTAATACTTAATAATTTCTGTAAACTATTAACATGCTCAACGTCTACGGGCAGCTCAGCCGCAGCCCGTGGATTGAGAGGCATCAACAAACGCTCGCCAAAATGGGCAATCAACTCCGGCTTTACAATGCGCAGAGCCTGCACCGCCTCAAAATAGCGATTTTGATCATCATTGGCTTCAGCGTCCCTGGCTAACTGGATAATGGCGGTATCAGCAGCACGGAACACTTGCTGTAATGCTGAATTCATCACGGGTATAAATGAATCCTCACAAAGCGGCTTCACTTCAGCTAAAGATAAACTCATAAACTGTTCAAACCTCAGGGTTATTACTTTTTCTTATTGTTCAAGTATAGCCATCAAAAGCCATGCTATCGCCTTTCTTTGTTGATAGCGTGAGCCAGAACACCGAATATTTCAAGCATACACTCAGTATCCGGCTTCTGATAGAATCACATTATTACAACTGGAACCCTGCATTTATGCCATTACCAGATAAGTGGAAAGCCGATCTTCAAAACAACGTTAAAATTGCCCTGCTGGAAGATATCAAGGAGGGTGATATTACCGCCGAATTAATCCCTGCCAGTAACATCATGCAGGCCAACGTGATTACGCGGGAAGATTGTGTGATCTGTGGCGTAGACTGGGTCAATGAAGTTTTTCTCCAACTGGATCCCAAGGTCACGGTCCAATGGTTTTGCAACGATGGAGACCACGTTAAAGCCAATACAACATTGTTTACTTTATCCGGCCCGGCTCGCAGCTTATTGACTGGCGAACGTACTGCCCTGAACTTCCTGCAATTATTATCCGGAATTGCCACTAAATGCGCTGAATACTCCTCTCTGGTAAAAAACACCGGCGTAACACTGCTGGATACCCGTAAAACCATCCCCGGCCTGCGTACCGCCCAAAAATATGCTGTATCCTGTGGTGGCTGTGCCAATCACCGTATCGGTCTTTATGATGCTTTCCTTATCAAGGAAAATCATATCAGCGCCTGCGGCTCAATTACTGCTGCCATATCACAAGCCCGCAAAAATCATTCCGGCAAACCGGTGGAAGTGGAAGTGGAAACCTTTGCTGAGCTTGAAGAAGCACTCGCAGCACAAGCCGATATCATCATGCTTGATAACTTCAGCCATAGCGACACTGTTAAAGCGGTTGAATTATGCAAGGGCTCTACCGTCAAACTGGAAGCTTCCGGTGGCATGAACAAGGAAAACCTGCTCAGCATTGCACAGACTGGGGTAGATTATATTTCACTGGGTACGTTAACCAAGGATGTTAAAGCCATTGATCTTTCAATGCGCATCATTCCCTAACATGGGGCCGATAATCAACTCATTGATTTTTTCTGTTTGAGAACGCCATGTGGGTATATTGAATGTCGGGGGCTGGGGCTGGTTAAGCTGCCTGATTATGGCATCTTTAATACTTTGAACCTCACAAGGAACATAAAGCCCATTCGGTGCATCTTTAAATAAATCCTTCATGGGTCCAAAATCCGGCACAACACAAGGTTTTCCAGCGACAGCCATTTCATACGCTTTTTGTGGAAATGCATATTGGCCAAAAGCATCGGGAATGACCGAAATGAGGTTAATATCCATGGCATTAAAAAATGCATTCATTTCACTATGCTTTAACCTGCCCAGATAAATCACCCCTGCATTTGGGATGGGTAAATTTTCATCCATATTACCGGCAAGCACCAGTTTGATATTGGGATAATCCCGATGCAAAATCGAAAAGACTTCATAGATGTATTGCACGCCCCTGGTGGCATCCAGTGCGCCGCATAAACCAACCAGTACTTCAGAACTTTCAACGACAAGCCCCAATACATTTCGCGCCTCAAGCGTATCCATTTTATAAAATAAGGCAGTATCAATCGTGCTTTCAACAGTCATTACCCGATGATGGCCTGCCACCACCCGAATATGCTCATTTAATGCATCACTCACCGTCAAAATATAATCTGCCTTGCGCAATGCCCTACGATACATCCACAGTAATATTGGCATTTTCCCTAAACCAAAACTTTCATAGTTGTCATACAAATCTGCAATAAACCTGAGTCTGAAACAACGCGAAACCAGATGGGCAATAACGATGTGCAATATATCTGAACTCGCTATAACCAATTGTGGCCGTTCTTTCAAAACCAGGTAGACGAGTTTCACTGCATAAGACAAACCACACCAGGGTAAAAAGTTCACGGAATACCAAACCGGGTTATCCGCCCGTGTAATCGGGCCCTGATTATTAATTCTGTAGTTTAAGCATAAACAGCTGACTTTAGCCCCCAAACGCGCTAAATTGTTGGGTATCTCAAACAAACGTGCATACTTGTCAACAATGACATCGTGGCTCATGTAATGGCGTTTACATAAAAATAATATTTTGTTACTTAATTTCATCTGAATACTTTTAATTTATGCCTGATCAAACTTCCGCAGCTATCATTGTCACTTATAATCGTAGCAATGATCTAAGAAATTCCTTACTCGCATTAACCCGGCAAACTTCTGCTCCGGATCATATTATTGTCGTTAACAATGCCTCAACCGATGATACTGAAGAAGTCTTACAAACACTACAAGCGCAAATTGGTGAAAAACTTCATATCATTATTCAGGAAACAAATACAGGTGGAGCCGGTGGCTATCATCGCGGCATGCAAGAGGCTCTGAAATTACCTGTACAGTGGTTCTGGCTACTGGATGATGATGCTGTTGTTGATGAACATGCCCTTGAAGAATTATTACTGGCCAGCAAAAATACTACCGGCACTTTTTGCACTGCCTGCATCTCCTCCCGGGATCACAATACCTTATGTTGGCCACCCTCAAGAAATTACCAAACCTACGATCAACTTTCAGATATAACAATAGCGTTATTCGCACCTTTTTTAGGTTTCTTTATTCACCGGGAAACGGTGGAAAAAATTGGCCTTCCGGATGCAGAATATTTCATATCCGGCGATGATTTTGAATACTCTCTTCGAATAAAAAAAATTGGCGGCTCCATCAAATGGGTAAAAAAAAGCAGGCTATTTCATCCAGCCCCCGAAATTACTCAAACCAAACTGTTTGGAAAAACCATTAAACATTTACATCTGCCAAGCTGGCGCAGATATTATGATGTCAGAAACCGGCTTTGGACTGCAAGAAAACATAACAGTGGATCATGGGTATGTGCTGTTTTTCTATCAATAATTACTCACTGGCTTCTAACGCTATTATTAGAAAAAGATGCTTTAGCACAAACAAAGGCATATTTAAAAGCTATCAAACATGGCCTTTTTTGCCAGAGAACGGATACTAAATTTCCATGACAACCAAGACAAGAATTTTAGTTGTAGGAGCAGGTTTTGCAGGGGCCGTTATTGCCAGAGAACTTGCAGATACGAATCTCTACCATGTTACCGTCATCGACAAACGTGACCATATTGCAGGCAACACATACGACCCTATTTGCCCTGAAACAGGCAATCGCTACCATATGTACGGCCCCCATATTTTTCATACTAACAGTAAAGATATTGTTGATTATCTTTCACGCTTTACACAATGGCTACCCTACGAACATCAGGTCAAGGCTCTGGTGACTGGCACTGGCCAAGTACCCTTACCCATCAACATTGATACACTTAACCTGATTTATAACGAACAATTGAAAACTGAAGCAGATGTGAATGCCTTTCTCGACAAGGTTCGTATACCGATTGAAAAACCCGCCAATGCACTTGAACACCTTTATAGCATTTATGGCAAAGAATTGACCGAACAGTTTTTTGCACGATATACACAAAAGATGTGGGATCTTGGCCTAGAGCAAATGCCGGTTTCTGTAGTGGCTCGCATACCTGTGCGTTACGACAATAATCCTAATTACTTCAACGATAAATATCAGATGATGCCTAAAAATGGTTATTTAGAACTTTTTAAAAACATGCTGACGCATGAAAATATTGAAGTAAAACTCTCGACAGCTTTTAACAAAATGATGGAGCAAGATTATTCACATTGTTTTAACAGCATGCCTATTGATGAATATTTTGATTTTCAGTTTGGAGAACTGCCCTATCGCTCTATCAAGTTTGAGCATTCAACAGATGCACCTTTTGAATTCCATTCTCCAACAGTGAACTATACTGATACAGGCAAGTACACCAGAATTACCGATTGGCAACTGTATCCTGGAGCTGGGGGCGGTCACACACCAAAAATCACCCGGGAAATTCCCTGCTCTTATAAAGATAATAATCTTGAGCGTTATTATCCAGTCAAAACGATTGACGGCAAACCACAGGTAGTTTATACAAAATACCGTGAGCTTTCACAAAAGCTATCAAATAAGACATTTATTGGACGTTGTGGGCAGTATATTTATTATGACATTCATCAAGTTGTTGCCAATAGTTTAACTATATCAAAAGCTTTTCTGACTTAACCTATAAGTATCTCTTTTAATCAACTTTTTTATGGTATGCATATTCATAAAAATGTTTAATATCGTTCTTTAAGTCCGATTTTCTTTGATAGCCCTCTCGGTGAATTGCCTTCAAATACATTTCAGGGTGAATCATTGACAAGGGATTAATGCTGTTAAAGCCCATCTCATTTAATAAAGGTATTTTTTCAGCAGCAACATAAAGTAAACAATTTTGCCTGTAATACCAAACCACTCTCGGGTCATTCCAAAACGTTGGTCTAAATAAATCGAAACAGTAAAACTTATTCGCAACAAATTTTTGATGCCAATACTCCATCCAATTTTCATTAATATGACTCATTCCACCTTGATATGGAATTGCCGCCGAAAACAATATAACGTCTCCAGCTTGGCACAAATTATGTATGAATACCTCAGAAAAAGTTTCATCAATATGTTCTGCCACTTCTGTTGATATCACTAGATCATATTTATTTTCTACTTCAATTTTTTTAGAAAGGTCAGTTTCAACAAATTCATGACTCTCAATTTCTCTGTCGCTAATATCTATTTCAGCAATGTCATACCCTTTAACACTACTCACACCACAACGCTTTGCTGAAGATAACCACGTAGCCGCCCCACATCCAAAATCAGCAACGGTATCAAAGGGTAAAATTTCTTTTAAGAATTGCAAATATATATCTTTAGAATTGTACTCAGTTCCACAGGCTTGTTTAGTCGCCTCCAAAATCGGCATTGAGTCTGTTGTCCAATGTGAAGATTTCTTCTTTTTAAACATTATTTTCATCCTATCTAAAGATTTATGAATACGTCACAATAGTTAAAAACATCCACAAAGACATTGTGATGTTTGATTTTTTCAAATTTCCCGAGCATCAGCTTCCCACAAACACGAGCTTAAGTGCGCTCTATAATTCTGTAAAAATTCTCGATTGATAAGAATAAATAAACACTGTATTGTAAAATATACAAGTTATCAAGATACTATGCCATGAAGAGTTTCTCTATAGTTAATATTGTTTTCGAGCTCCTTTCTTTGCATCTTTCATCTAAAAAATATGCTAAAAACTTACTAATTTCACAAAATAACACGAGAGATCTTTCGTCAGATAGCATTATTCTTTTTTCATACCTAGGTAAGCCGACGAACTGTTTGAAAAGTTTCTTAGCTCATTATAGATTGCTAGGCGTTACCCATTTTATCTTTATAATAGATAATAATAGTGAAATCGTTGATCTACTAAACACAAAAGACATAACGCTATTTACCCATGCATCCAAACAGCATTCTCAAGATGAAGAAAAAAAACATTATATTAACCATCTACTAAAAACTTACGGTAATAATTGTTGGTGCTTAATTTGCAACCAAGATGAATACTTATTATACCCTTACATGAATTCGAGAAAACTTTCAGAGTTAACGCACGATTTAGACTCCAGATATACACCTTGCCTAAGCTGCTTATCAATTGATTACAAAACGTATAACTATAATATGGATGACGCTCTAAACAAGTTTTCTTTTTCTCATAGCTACAACCCCAAAAGTCTTAGAATAGATTTTTTTGACAATGAGAATACGACAAGTCAAATATCAATTAAGCGAATACCTTTATTAAAATGGAAAAAAATTTATGGGTTTTCTTCATATAAATTGAGGTCGTTAATGCCTAATAAGTTAAATCGGCAAGCTTGGGGATTCCACGTTACCGGCCTACTCATAAAAACTGATCGAGATTTCTCAGATTTTACAAACAACGAAAATATCTGGATTAAGCTCTGTAACCACGGCCATATGAATATAGCATATTGGTGATGAAAAAAATTTCATTTATTTTACTGGCTCATAAACCGCCTGAAGCGCTTAAGCCATTAATAGTACAACTTCTTCAAGAGGGGGTAGATCTTTTCCTTCATTATGATGCCAGCTCAAATCATGACATCAATAAAGAGATTATCGACTGGCAACTCGGTCAATACACGGGAAACTTATATATATGTGAGCCGGTAAGGGCAGCTTGGGGCGAATGGTCGCTAGTAGAAGGTGTATTAAATGCGCTTAGAGCCGCTCAAAAGATCGGTTATCAATCTGACTATTTCATGTTAATCTCGGAAAGCTGTATACCTGTAAAGCCTTTAGTAGCACTTAGAAATTTTTTAACCCAAAACCCAATAGATTATATTGAAGCTGTAAATCATCAGGATCAAGATTGGGTGATTCAGGGTAATCAACATGAGCGTTGGGAGCATTACCATTTCTTCAACTATATGACTCACATTCGCCTGTTCGACTTATCGCGAAAAATACAACTATTATTGAGAATTAAACGAAGAAAGCCTTTAAATTTAATTCCTCATATGGGTTCACAGTGGTGGTGCTTACGAGTTTCTACAGTTACAAAAATACTCAAAATTCTGGACAACCATAAAGAAATTGAACAATTTTATAAAACCACACATATTCCTGATGAACATTTCTTTCAAACAATTGTTGCCAACGTCATAAAAAAAGATGAAATCAGTAATTACTCTTTAACACATTATAGCTTCAGCTCTCTAGGCAAGGCTAACACTCTTTATAATGATGACATCCTTAAATTAATTAAATCCAATAAATTTTTTGCACGAAAGATTTCACCGCACGCTCAGCAATTATTCGATTATTCAAAAAGCATATTCCCCATGACTGATGATGAATTCCTTTGCTTTAGCAATAATTTTATCAAAAAATCTGAACGAATATTTTTGGACATATCTATGCTGGAAATCCCAAACAGATATAAAAAAAAGGTTGGCTATATAGACCACTATGAAAGCCTAAATCCTCTACATCTAGTCGAAAACCCCCTATGCCTAATTTATTCAGACAGCGAGTCATTCAGAAAAGAAATTTTTGATGTCGTTCAATCACTCGAGTACGTTAAAACAATCGAAATTTATGATAAAAACTCTTGTACCCTAAAGAAAGACTGGTGCTCATTACTAGAAAATTGCAATCCAGACAAACAGATTCTACTATTAACAAACGGCCCCAATGATATTGAGGTGCTCAATCATGTAAAATATCGATCCAACGGTTTGATATTACTTATAGACTCGGGTCTAAACGCCAATTTATATACTAAATTATCTTCAGGTAGGTTTTGCTCAATCATCATATTGTTTAAATGCGACCTAAATATATTTAAAGAAAAAATTGCGCCCCATTTGAATCAATTTCTTTAAATCAGCTAATATAATTTATGTTGATTACTGATTTCCACTGACTAAAAAATATGTTTTTCAAAAAGCGAATTAAACTAATACTTCACGCTGGAGTTCACAGGACTGGTACAAGTACCATTCAATCAAATTTAGAGTCGAATTGTATAGATGTATTCTCTCAGGGATTTCTTTACCCCAAAAATATTCAAGGATATATTCGACATAATGGATTTCTGAAAATGTACGTATATGAAAAGTTGGACTTTCAAAGCATTGTTTCTCGAATTAATGAAGGCTTAGATAAATCAACCCACACTGTTATTTTATCTGATGAAGATTTCTCTCAATCACTATTCAACCACTCCTCCTTTCTAGAGGAACTTTCAAAATATTATTCAGTTTCCGTCGTAATGTACCTTCGACGCCAAGATTTATGGCTTGAATCTTGGTATAACCAACATATTAAATGGCCATGGGACAAAAAATTTAGTGGCACTGACTTTCAAAGTTTCATTAAACATAAAAAAGATTTTTATTGGATTAACTATTTTAAACTACTGAATAATATCACCCGCCACATTGATGAGAAAGATGTTCACCGCTTCATATATGGTAAAGGGCATGTTGAAGACACTTATGCACACTTTATTAATTTTTGTGGCATCTCAAATGTAAACTTTGATTTTCAACCGAGGATTAATGAATCTATTAGTGTAGCTAAGATTGACCTGCTAAGACGTATTGATCTCCTCTCATATAAGCCAGGGATCAGATATAAAATACTGGCAAAGCTTCGCAACCTTGAAATTACAGAGGATAACGAAAACAAAAATTTTTTCACTAAAGAGCAACGAATAAAAATTACCGATTTCTACAAACCAAGCAATGAACAATTATCTGAACATTTTTTTAATGGTTCTGATATTTTTGACATCGATTTCAACGCCTATGAAGAGCCTATATTTATAACTGATGATCGCGCAAATAATTTCTATTTGCCAAGAATATTGGATGACATAAGCCGTGATAGTTAAAAAGATTTATCGGAAGTTGAAACGAATAAAACATAAGCTCATACAACATCACGTTTCAATAGCTCTAGAATATTGCAAACTACATTTCTATGCACATAAACATTCTAGTCACCTAACATTGATAACGGATAATTTATCCAAAATTAATGACAACGATATAATTCTCTTTAGTGTTATGAAAAATGAAACTAAACGCTTAGATTTCTTTTTGAATTATTATCGAAATCTTGGGGTCAAGCATTTTATTTTTGTCGACAACAACTCACAAGATGGCTTCCAAGAATTTATAAAAAATCAGCCGGATGTAAGTGCCTTTTTCACTGATTCTAGTTATAAAGATTCAAATTTTGGTATGCACTGGTTGAACTATTTATTATCAAAATATGGAACAAATCATTGGTGCTTTACTTGCGACCCCGATGAATTCATCGTTTATCCCGCAATAGAGTCTAAAAATTTAATCGAACTTACTTCATACCTAGAAGATCGAAAACAGCACAGTTTATATTCAACAATGATTGATATGTATAGCAAGAAGAGTGTTGAGGAAAACATCTATACCAAAGGCGAAAATCCTTTAAATATTTGCCCTTATTATGACAAGACAGGATACAGATACCAGACAGATGAAAGGCATTGGGTTAAATTTCAAAGAGGTGGCGTAAGAGAACGAGTTTTCTTTCCAGACAGCCCAAATAACTCTCCTGCCCTGAACAAACTTCCTCTAATAAAATGGAAAAAGCATTTTGTTTATATAGCATCAATGCATATGTTATATCCCAGGTACTTAAATCGCACTGGTGAAAGCGGGCATTTAACATCTACGTTATTGCATTTCAAATTTATTTCCGAACTGATAGACAAAGTTGAAATAGAAATGGAAGTAAAACAGCATTGGGGTAATTCGATCGAATATAAAAAATACAATGAAGTTTTAAAAAATCAAACCCTATTATATGAACCAGTTATATCTGAACAATATACCTCCTGGCATGATTTTCACGAACATAATCTATTACCAGATGATTCATGGACTAAATGATACATGTTAGTTCCCAGGTAATCCCCACATTAATAACATTCATTTAATATTCAATTTCCTTAATTTAACATTTTTCAACAGATTATAAGATCTATAATGAATTAATCTTATAAGGTCTAAAAGATCATAAATAATCAATTTTATTCTTTGTCTTAAAGTTAAATGAGTACATTTAAAACTGTATAACCCCAAACACATTGAAATGGATAAACTCTCAAAACTCTCAAATAATTTAGAGAGATCGATGGTTTTATCTAAACGAAAAACCTTAAGTATAGATTTCCTTATTTCTATTCTATGAAGTATAAATTCTTCTAACATTACGGGGTTATATTTAACAGATTTTAATGAAGGTATTATTTCTTCAACAATCTTTTTATCGAACAGGTAAGCAGCTCCTTTAATATCTAACGCATATATACGTCGGAATGTTAATAAAGCTGATTGGAAAATCAATAAAAATGCTTCTTGCTGACTACAATTTTCAATCAATTCATTAGAAAGCGTTTTATCTAAAATCTTTTCTAACATTTTTATGTCATGAGTATATTGTTGTAGCAATTTTTTAGACATACTTTCATTATGCTCTCTATAATAAGCAATTGGACTATCTAAAAATTCAGGAGCCCTAGTCTTTAAAGCCAATTTAAACCAAAAGTCGTAGTCTTCACAAGCCTTTAAACTCCCATCAAACCACAAATCATTTTCGAAAATATCGGCCCTTTTAAATAAATATGCATGTGGAGGAGCAAGATTGAAAAAATATAAACCACAATTTTTTTCTACTTCTTTTGGCTCCTTCCAAACACTATAAAATTTTCTTTTGTCTGCATCTACATCTCTAAAATTTATTGTCTTTGAGTAACAAAAACTTACATTTACATTATTTTCTAGATAATTTACTTTTTCTTCAATGGCATTAATCGACAAATAGTCATCAGAATCTAACAACTGGATATATTTTCCTTTTGCCAGTTGTAAACCCTTATTTCTTGCAGCCGAAAGGCCTTGGTTTTCTTGGTATAGATAAATTACTCTTTCCATATCTAAATAGGCAAAAAGTCTACTTTTTGTATCATCACTAGAGCCATCATCGACAATTATGACTTCAATGTTACTATATGTTTGATTTAAGGCACTTTCTACCGCCTCTACTATATAGTCTTCATAGTTATATGTCGGAATAATTATAGAAACTAATGGATTTTTCACAATTAGCTAATTCCTACTTCAACAAAAAGAAAGTTTAAAAAGCATAAACCGCCTATTATGAAAAAACCAGCTACACTTTCCATCAAGTGATCAAAGGATAATCCCTCAAAAAAAACAGCAGCGTTCAAAAGTAGAATTCTCTTCTAATCTATCATGAAGGAGATCTTCTAAACAGAAGTTGTTAGCTGCATAACCTCTACTTTTAAATACCGTTATTAATAGGGAGATTACAGTGGCAAACGGATTTTCCAAATAGATAATGTACCTGTTTTGGAATATCCAATATGAATGACTCGCCACATCTTATATTTACAACTTATTCATTGGAAATAGAAAAATAGGCATTCAATTATTTCGGTATTAAAAGTGCTATAAGCTTATTTCATTATCCACTGCATCAAAATCAAAAGGCCGATGAGATACAAATATAATTGCCTTTATAAACTCCAAACCAGATAGTTTATTGCAAATAGACCGCGCTGTTGTAGGATCAATAGCTGAAAATGCTTCATCTAAAACAAGAATCCTAGCTCGTTTATATACTGCTCTTGCGATAATTACCCGCTGTTTTTCACCTCCGGAAAGGGCCGACAGATTTTCACCAATAACCTGAAAATCGTTACCTATTCTATCTCTTAATTCAGCCAAACACGCCACATCAATTGCCTGCTCATATCTTTGATAATCTATATTTTCAATCTTAAATAAAATATTGTTTCTAAGCGTATCGTCTAAAAGCTTTGAGTGCTGAGAACAAAAAGCCACATGCCTCCACAAAGAAATAGAATTTTCCGTCGTCAGTTTTTGCTCATTGAAAAACACATCCCCGGAACTTGCTTGCCTTAGCCCAATTAAAATCTCTAACAATGTAGATTTACCTACACCAGATCGACCTTCAATCTGGATAACTCCTTTCAAAGGAATTTTGATATTTAGACCACTAAATAACTCCCGACCTTGAGAGGTCAAATATTCAAGATTTTCTGTGCGCAAAAACCATTCATCCGATGAAAAATTTAAACATGCAATTGACGGTGATTCAGCCTTTTTATTCATCATAGTTATATATTCTGATTCCGACTCCAAAAGAATAATGGAAGCATTTATATTATTCCACCTACCGTATATTTGCTGAACTGCTGGCAATAACCGGTACCCTGCAATTACATATAATATTATGTTAGATAAAACCGCATGCGTATTTGTTACCGTGCTATACCAAAAAGAATAATAAATCACCGCAATTAAAGACACTGTTTCAATAATAACTTTTGGGGTTACATTCATTAGCTGTATTTTGGAGTTGGCTTGGGTAATGCTTTTTTTCAATGACGAAATTTCTTCTATTTCGGATATTTGACTTTGATATAACTGTATATCACGAAAATTCAGGTACATATCCTTGATTTTCTTTTGTAAAATTTTTCCTTGATCGCGATTGATAATGCTTATTGATTTAATTATTTTTCTTATTTTTAATGATAGTATCGAATATATAATCGTCAATGCTAGCAAAAGAACAATAAATACTTGCGGATTTATATAAATGAGAATAGCAGCGATAAAAAATATTTGCATTGAAATTGCAATAAAATGCGAAATTGAAGACAACAGATTACTTACCTGGGATGTAAGCCAATGAATTTTTCTTAAAAATTCAGTTTGCGGGAAATCATAAAAATCTTCAATCTCCCGCCCAATCAACCCCTTCAGCATTCGCACAAGAAATTCTTTATTAAGTCGCCTAAAATAACATCCACTTAAATGTACTGTTAGTATATTGACGGTCATTGTCAGCAATAAAAAAGCTGTACTTGCCAAAAAAAGAAATAATAAAAAATCTTGCTTCCCCGGACTGCCCATTAATTCATAAAAAAATTTTATATACACCTTTTGAATAGCGTGATCAAAATCCAACAGAACTTCAACAACAGGAATAATCACCGCCAAACCGAATAATCCAATTATTGAATTGACGATTCTAAGCGCTGATACGATGAAAAAATCTCTTTTAGTGCGAAATGTTAAAATCGCCCAGATTTTATTTAGAACTCTTATGAACACTCGTCTTTAACCTTTTTTCATATATATTAATGCAGTAATCTGCTCTGAAATCAGGCCCATCAGAAACACAAGTACCGATGTGGAAAATAACAGTGCACTCATATTGGTAAAACGGCTATACATATAAAATGTATAGCTGTAATAAATCAATCCAGACATTGCTATAGCTGCACTCATAGGAAAAAACATCTTTAATGGTGAGTATAAGGTGGCAATTTTAAAGATGATTAATAGAAACCTGACGCCATCCCTGATGACTTTTAAATGACTTTTACCCA
>CAZTZY010000045.1:0-24289 GCA_964617765.1 uncultured Spongiibacteraceae bacterium | reverse complement strand
ACGGATCACCAGCCACACCCGTTGCGATTGATAATGCTTAACTGATTTGTTAGTCAGTATGTGATTCAACGCATTCAACAGGCGTGAATGCGGGTCAGCCACCAGGTCCAGATCGCGCAACTCCTGGCGGGTTCTATCACTCAACGCCCTGCCCAGGATTTGCATGGCCTCCTGCTCGCTGCCATACAGATGCGCCACCTCAATATCCAGCCGCTCACCTTCCAGCTGGCAAGAAACATCGGGCTTTATCGGCTGGTTATGCCAAATGTGGCGTATCGTCTTGCCGGAATCATGCTCATACCAGCGCATAAACAGCTTCGCCGCTTCATGCTCCAGCAGGATTTTTTCATTGGCGCTGTTTTGCTGTTCCGACATGGTAATAGGCAGTTTTTATAAAATGATGCGGTAATTTAGCAGTATTCCACACACATACACAGTGCCTTTTTTAACATGCAGATACCCGGCACAACCCTGGCTGGATTAATTAAAGTCAATCTTAATTGACCTATTAGTCAACCAATGTTGACCAATTGAGAAATTTGGTCAATAATAGCGCCATTGTCATCAATAACCTTCAATAAAGGGGTGCCCAAATGCTGGATCTCACTTATAACTGGCAGGCAAGTCTTACAATTCTGGTAGCAGCAATCTCCATCGTCGCCATTTCCCGCTTCTTGCTCTTCAAGATCCCGGCTTTTGGCAAAAGCTACGATTACAACAAGGAACAAAACCGCCAGAAATACAAAACCAAGCGCATGTACCCCGAGCGCATCAAATCCAGCCAAATGGTTGCCCTGGCCACCAACGTAGTGTTTTTTATCGCCATCATGCCGTTTATCGCCACCTTTGATATGCAACCCGCGTGGAAAATCGTACTGCATATTTTCACCATCCTGATGGTATACGACTTTTTCTACTACATGACGCACCGCTTCCTGTTCCACGGCCAAGGCTACTTCCGCCAGGTACATGCCGTGCATCACCAGGCACGCAACCCCACCTCACTCGATGCGTTATTGCTGCATCCGTGGGAAGCGTTTATTGGTATCGCCCTGTTTATTGTAGTCACCGCATCATTGTCTCTGGTGCTCGGGCATTTCCATGTTATCACCATGATACTCACCCTGATCATCTACTCACAAATCAACACCATCAACCACGTGCATCTCGACCTCGACCGTTTCCCGTTCAAAACCCTGAACTGGATAACCCACAAACATTCGATACACCACATCGATATGCACAAGGGCAACTACGCCACGATAACCCTGTTTTTTGATAAAGTGTTTGGTACGCTGGATTAACGGATTAACCCGCAAAAGAATAAAAAAAAGGCGCATCAATGCGCCTTTTTATTGAGGATGAAAGTTATTCGCCCATCTATCAAACCACAGAATGCATAACCCTGTTCAGCAATGGAAAACCCAGCACAAAATCGCCCCAGTACAACAGATGCAACACCACAATCACCCGGAACACCCATTGAAACGATGATTTTCGGGTTTTATGACGAAAACGCCGTTGCGCCATTATCGCCCCCGGCCACCCACCCGCCAAATCGATAAAATGCAGCGTTTTTTCAGGAATGCGCCAACCACCACTCACCGATCTTTTCTTGTCGGTACGATACATAATAAAACTGACAATACTCATCACAACATACACCACCACAATCGCCAATAATGGATTGATGGGCAAATCCAATGGCATATTGACGGGTAACCCTGTTTGCTCCTGAACAACGCTCACCTTATCACCTTCACAAGGTTGATCAGTAAACAGTACCGAACCATCGGCCTGAATACATTTAAAATAAGTTGATGAAACCGGCAATAATCATTTCCAAAAAAACTGCAAAACTGCATGGGCAATCATCTAACAGAATTGATTTAATAGATCGGCTATGCGCACTTTAGAATCGATTCGAGTCTATAATCCATAATGATTTCAAGAAGCGAATCTTTTAACCTGATCAAAGAAAATCTTAAAAGTGGCACGGTTCTTTTACTGCTGTTCAAAACAGGCTACATAAAGTTCAAAAAAAACCTGCCTGATTACATCTATTCCTGTTTATTGAATTCAACACTCTGCTGGCTATCGTGTTTTTTTATCCATCTGCAAATCGTGGTATACAGTTTTTTCGTGGTAATCGGCTTGGCAATATAATCATTCATGCCCACATTTAAACAGGCATTAAAATCATTTTGCGAGATATTCGCTGTCATCGCGATAATAGGCAGACTGTCATATTGGACATAGCTGCGAATGATACGTGTTGCATCGAGGCCATCCATCACGGGCATTTGCATATCCATGAGTATGCAGTCGAATTGCATTTGATGGTTCAATAACAAATCGACAGCTTCTGCACCATTGGCTGCTACCACTACATTCACACCAAGATAACCTAACAACTCTTTGGCCACTTGCTGGTTAAAGCGGTTATCTTCTGCCAATAATATTTTGGTGTTTTGTAATAGCGTGTCATCAACGACTTCTTCCATGGTACTACGTTCTTCGACAGGCTGTGATTTGACGATATCAAAAGGTATCTGGAACCAGAATGTAGAGCCTTTTAGCTGTGCACTGTCTACGCCGATTTCTCCACCCATCAGTTCAATAAGTTGTTTGCTGATGGTTAACCCCAAACCGGTACCACCATATACACGCGTAATGGAACTATCGCCTTGCACAAACGGCTGGAATAGTCTGGTTTTTTGCAGGTCGCTCATGCCGATGCCAGTATCTTTAACTTCGAAACGTACCAGACAACTGGCTTTATCTTTAGAAACACATGTAGCACTGATAACCACTTCGCCATGAGATGTAAATTTAAGTGCATTGCCGGCCAGGTTAACTAACACTTGATTTAAATGTTGCAGGTCGCCATTCAGGAAGCCTGGAATATCAGGGCTGAATTTGATTGATAAGGCGATATTTTTTTCTTCGGCGAGTGTATTGAATATGGTACCAAGCCTTTCTTTTACGGCATTTAAGGCAAAACTGTCTTTCTCCATCACTAGCATTTTGGCTTCCATTTTGGAGAGATCCAGAATGTTATTGATCAATTCCAGCAGGTGTTCGCCAGATTGATGAATTTTTTGGAGATAATCTAGTTGTTTGGGATTTGTGGCTGTTTTCAGTGCCAGATAAGACATACCTATAATGCTGTTCATGGGTGTACGAATTTCATGGCTCATGTGCGAAAGGAATTCAGATTTGGCTTCGGTGGCTGATTCTGCCACCTGTTTGGCTTTGACCAGATCGAGCGTTCTTTCATTCACTTTTTTCTCAAGCGTGCGATTGAGTTCCTGCATTTTTTGTTGTGATTCCATGCGCTCTATCACGATGGCAATGAGCTGCCCTGCTGATTCTATTTTCTTGATATCGGCTTCATTGGGTTTGGCTACGGTGCGATGATATATGGCAAAAGTGCCCAATACCCGCCCATCGGTACCTTTAAACGGCTGTGACCAGCAGGAACGCAAATCGGCTTTAGCGGCCAGCTCTTTAAAATTCTGCCAATAGGGGTGTGTGGTGATATCTTCTACAATGACCCGCTTGCCGGTAAAGGCGGCGGTGCCACAACTGCCGGTTTCCGGGCCTATTACCACAGTATCGACAGCCGCATTATAAAAATCGGGCAATTTCGGCGCCATGACGGTACTCAATGTGCGCTTGTCTTGATCTAACAATAATACACTGCATATTATTTCCGGGTTACCGGATTCTATACGACCGACAATTTCTTCCAGGATTTTATCTGTTGGGGCATTGGTAGCTATCAGCTGCATAATATAGGCATGCTCTGCTTCTTTTTTTTCTGCCTTTTTGCGTTCGGTAATATCCTGGGTAATACCTATCACGTAACCATTTTCTTTGGTATCGGTAGGCACAAAACACGATTGGTAAATGTTGCCGTTGATGGTGGTAAATTCAAAATAGGATGATTCTCCCTTGCAGGCTTTTTCAAACAATCCGTGCAGGCGTCTTTTATCTTCTTCACACACTGCGTCGAGGTAAATACCGGCATTGAATGATGCCATGTTGTTTATACCCATGATTATCAAACCTGCAGGGTTCATCGATACAATCTGGCCTGTTTGATCAAATTCATGCATGGCATAGGGAGCATTTTCTACAACAAGGCGAAAGCGATCATAATTCTCGCGCTGTTTTTCTTCACTCTTTGAACGGGCATGCATCACTAACGATAGTGATATGCCAACAATGGTTAATGCAAAAATATAAAACCAGAGATTCATGATGATGGCTTGAACGCTATGGATGTCTTGCAGATAACCTACTCCCAGCACCACACTGGAAAGCGCTTGCAGGGTGGTCATGAAAATAACCAGCAATGCGCCATGACAGCCAAAGCGGATAGCACTCCAGGCGACAAAAAAGAAGGCCCAGTAATCGCCGCCTATCATGCCCAGTGAAGATTCAAACCAGCCCAGAAATACGACTTGCCCTGCCAGGAATGCGCCGCCAAAACATATTATGAATTCGAGGAATTTTTCGCGCCTGAACCAGCCTGCGGGGAAATATCGCCAGATTAAAATCAACGGCGTCATCATCAGGATGCCCAACAGATCGCCCATCCACCAGTTGATGAAGTCATGCAGGAATGCTGACCATGCCACAAGCCCTGTTATCTTTAAGATCATCACACCATTCGCTGAACTGATTAATGCACCAACAGCCCCAGCCAGGCTTAACTTGAGATAATCTCGGGGATGTTTCAGGTTGGCATCAAAACCCCATACTGACAGCAATAACCAGGCAGCAAAAACAGCTTCGAGTGTATTACCAATGGCAATAATGGCAGAAAGTGTTATTGAGCTTCCAACTAACAGGTTAGCAATAAAAGCACCAACGTATACGCCAGGGAAATATTTTTTTCCACCTATCAACAGCGCCGCAACGGCCAGACCGCTGGATGGCCAAACCAGTGAAATAACACCATTATAGGAAAAATAGGTCAGCGCGATATAAGCAAGAAAAACATAAGAAACCGCGACTCCGATCAAATAGGGAAAATCGGCGAAAGAGTATAATTCTGAAATTTTATAATGTTGTTTCTGTTCCATATTTTTTAAGTTCAAGACAGGCGCTCAAATTCTTTCAAGTGTGAATATTTAGTGCATCATGACGCACAATAAAGCTACCCTGCCCTGCTTTATGCATATACCTGCAAGCAGCATATTATAAACGTTATTTTTACCAGACCGGCGTGTTCTTATAAATTGACATAATGAAACAGACTGATTTTCTTACGTATTACCTATTTTTATTATTTTTTTCGGGTTTCAATATAGCACATATGACTTCGAAAAGTACCCGCCGTCCTATTTTGTTGCGCGATATCAACTACTACCCTGGTACTCTATTTTTCGGGGCTAAATGACAACCACAAGTGAAACCGAAGTCATTCAACAAAATTGCAGCTTATGCCAGTGCCTCCCAGACCGCAGTAACCCATCGGGTTTTTAGCCAGATATTGCTGGTGGTAATCTTCTGCATAATAGAATTCGGGGGCAGGAATAATTTCGGTAGTGATGGGTTGCATACCGGCGGCGGTTAATGCAGCCTGATAAGTCTGTAAACTTTCCTGCGCCTGCTTTTGTTGTTCTTCGCTCAAGGTGTAAATGCCGGAGCGATACTGTGTACCCTGGTCATTACCCTGACGCATTCCCTGTGTGGGATTATGAGCCTCCCAAAAGGTTTTCAGCAGGGTTTTATAAGTAATTTGCTGTGGGTCATAAGCAACCAGTACTACTTCGTTATGGCCGGTTTTACCAGTACACACTTCTTCATAGATCGGGTTTGGGGTGTAACCTGCGGCATAACCTACAGCTGTAGAATACACACCTTCGAGCTGCCAGAATTTTCTTTCGGCACCCCAAAAACAACCCAGGCCAAATATTGCAAGTTGAATGCCTTGCGGAAAAGGCGCGACAGTAACATGCGAGTTAACGTAGTGTTTGCCGGTAACGGGCATTTTACTGCTGCGACCACGTAACGCTTCAGCCGCTGCAACCATTTCTGTTTTTTTACCCAACATGACTACAGGGTATTTCTTATTTTTCTGGGTTGATTTGAATGATCGAAGACATTCCAGTCGTCAGGATGCTGGCTAAGACGATCAGCGATAATCCAGTAGACCAAAGGATTATGCGCAAAGCCAACATGTGATGATGGCACATGGATATTTTCTACCATGTCATGATCTTCTATCACCGCTGATCCTATCGACACGGCACCATCATGTTCGCTGTATAAAATAGAGGTGCGTACTTTACGTTCGCCTTGTTGATCACGGCGCGCTATCCAACCATCGACATTTTGCAGGTGATCGGGAATTTTGCCACCTAATACGGTTTTCATGATATTCCACACGCTGGTGCCGCGTGGATCTCCCACTGGCGAACCCAGGGTAATGATCTGGCGCACCAGATCAGGATGCGTTTGAGCGATACTGTTAGCATAAATACCACCCATGCTCCAGCCAATTAAACTGACTTTTTCACCGGTATCATTGGCAATACGCTCAATGCGCTGCACGATATCGCCTTCCATTTTCGAACAAAACTGCAAGACATCATCTAACGTTTGTGCTTTATCTTTTGTGAGGTTGGTGCCTAATCCCCAGGGATGCGCCTGATAACCCAGTGAATTAAGGTACATACGCATTACTGCCATGCAACCATCGCCACCCCCGAATCCGGGCAGTGTCATTACGGCATGACCATCACCACGCGGTGCTCGTTTTAGCTGTGAGCGCCAACGCCAATCGGCGAGGCTGATAATTTCTTTCGCGGCACGGGGCAATTCCATCATCAGCTTATCGGCTGAAGGTGGCTTTGGATGGGCGTGTTTCTGCATAAGAACGCTCGCGGTTGGTTTTATTTAACTGTAGCTCAAAAAAACAGTAAAACCCGATTATGACGGTTTTTTAAGATATTGATTAATCACCCTTTTCACATCGTAATTAGGGTCAGCCAATACTTTCAGGTAGCAGTAGGTACTTAACAATGGCATCACCATCCAGAATCCGTTCAACCCCCAGAATTTCACGTAAAAACTGAAAAAATCAGGTTCAATATTTTTAAAACCGACCAGGGCTTCTGTTCCAAAGAAAGCGGTACAGGCATAAAACTGCATGCAGCCAACTGTCATCGATATGTTGAATGATTTTCTGACATCACCCTGTAAAAATCGGTATAAGGCATAACCTTCGATAAAACCCATGATGCCTGACCAGTATTCCACAATAATCATCAGTGGGTCACTGCGCAAAAATCGGGTATCGGCAACGGAATAAGTCCACCAGTACCAGAGCCATTTGTCCTCAGCAGTAGCTCCGTTGACCACGCCATTCATGAGTGCCCAGGTAAAATCCCAAATGATGGGAAAAACTGTAGTAATCACTGCCCAAAAAATGATGGTCGCAGTATAAACTGCTTGTTTTGGTGCTCCGCAAGGGAAAGCAAACGGCAATAACATCATCAGGAACCAACATCCCACCAAACCGCTAGAGGCAATGTTGCTCATCAACAAGGGATCACCCAAATCGAGCAATACCAGCGCCCAACCAATGGTGGGTAATAATAACGACACTATCGCCAACGCTATTTGTAACCGAAAGAACAGTGCCATGAATATCTCCCACTATCTGGTGTTTTTACCATCATTGATGAACCGGTTTAAACAGTCAAGTTGGTTGACTATTTAATCAAGTCCCATTAACTACTTTGCACTCAATTTCATAAAATCCGGGGTATTGAAATCATAGGATTTAATTTCTGAACGCTTGCTGATGCGCCATCCTGCTGCGGTTCGAAAATATTCATCGATATACCAAAGCCCAAGGAAAAACACCGGGCATGATTTATCGCCCATATTTAATTCCATTGGATTGAAACACATGATCTTGCCGGTGGCGCTATCACCATCGAGTGTAATCTTGTAATTCGCAATCATATGCTGCGTATTTTTGAAGGCAGGCATGGCTTTTGCTAAAAAAGCTTTTACTTCAGGATACTTTCCCACTGCCCCACCCATGGCGGAATAATCAATAAAGGCATCTTCGCTAAATACCTGATCCAGGCGATCAAGCTCGATAGTATCGATAGCATCCGCATATTCAGTTATAAGGTCTTCAATTTCGAGACGATCAGAGATTTGTTGCAAAGAATATTTCATAGTCAGGCCCGACGTTAAAGTAGTGCTGTATTATTGCTTATTTTTTTGGGATATATCACTACTACGCACTTTACCAAAACGAAACGTTATTGTTATTTTAATCAACAATAACAAAGTAATAGCTGTATCACATTAATTAAATTCACGCTTTCACCGCTGAATTTGGTAGACTGCGCGACCTCATGGCAATGCTGGCAAACTTGCCCTGCTGCCTTGCCCCTGCCCTTGTATTGGCTTGTGTCCGGCAATGACATTGAACATAATTTATACTTTTTTACAGGCTTGCTCGGATGATGTTCCATAAATCTTTTCTGAATCTCTTTGTTATCACTTTATTAGCCGCTATTTGCACAGGCGGCTGGGCGTATTTTAACCGACCTATCAATGTTCCGGATTGGCCTGAAGAAATTTCAGGGTTCTCGTATTCCCCTTTTCGCAGCGGCCAGAGTCCAGTAGATAATACCTTCCCAACTGATGATCAAATTCGGGAAGATTTATCCACACTGGCCAATTTCACCGACAATATTCGCATTTACGCCATTTCTGGCAATATGCAGCGAATTCTTCCGATAGCAGATGAAGTTGGCTTAACCGTTACATTAGGCATTTGGATAAATGATGACCTCGCGCAAAATTCCAATGAGATTAATGCTGCTCTCGATGTTCTGGAAAATAATCGTAATATTCGTGCTGTTTTTGTTGGCAACGAAGCTTTGTATCGTGAAGATGTCCGTCTCGACCAATTGATTGCCTACATCGATGAAGTACGCTCCTTAACCACCATACCGGTAAGTACTGCCGAACCTTGGCATGTATGGTTAGCGCACCCGGAACTTGCCAAACATGTGGATTTAATTGCTGCCCACGTTTTGCCTTTTTGGGAAAAAGATGTTCCGGAGGAGGATGCTGTTCGTTTTGTTTTGGACCGGGCAAAAGATCTACGTACGCAATTTGGCAAAAAACCATTGATGCTGGCTGAAGTGGGCTGGCCTTCCCATGGACGGGCACTCAGCGGCCTGGATTCTAGCCGTATAAAACAAGCAGTTTTCCTGAGGAAACTGGTGAATGAATTAAACACCAAAGGGTATAAATATTTTGTGATTGAAGCTTTCGACCAACCGTGGAAAGTTAATGATGAAGGTGATGTAGGTGCTTATTGGGGTATCTTTGATGCTGACAGGATTGCCAAATTTCCGCTGATCGGACCTGTTATAAAAATACCCAAATGGCGTGCCTTGGCAGCAGCTTCCGTAATTTTGGGTATCTTTGCCTTAACCATCATCCTGATTGACAGTTCTGGCTTGCACCAGCGTGGTCGTATATTCCTTGCCAGCCTGGCTTTTATCTTTGCCTCGTTTTTGGTGTTTGTAGGTTATGGTTATAGCCAGCAATACTTGAGCTGGTTCGAATGGATGATGGGCTTTTTCCTGGTATTGGGAGCAAGTGGCGTATTTATTGTCATGTTTACAGAAGCCCATGAACTCGCTGAATCAGTATGGGTTCAAGTCAGGCGTCGCGCGTTCAAACCGATTACTGATAATGTAGCCTATCGCCCGAAAGTATCAATACATATACCCTGCTACAACGAACCACCGGAAATGGTAAAACAAACTCTGGATGCCCTTGCAGCTCTGGATTATCCGGATTATGAAGTACTGGTTATTGATAACAATACTAAAAATGAAGATGTCTGGAAACCTGTGGAAGAGTATTGCCTGCAATTAGGCAGCAGGTTCAAGTTCTTCCATGTCTCGCCGTTAGAAGGTTATAAAGCAGGCGCTCTAAATTACATTCTGGAGCGAACGGCAGAAGATGCCGAAGTGATCGCAGTAATTGACAGCGATTATTGTGTAAACATTAACTGGCTTAAACATTTGGTACCACATTTTGAAAATTCTGAAATTGCGATTGTACAAAACCCGCAAGATTATCGAGATCACGATGAGTCTCTGTTCAAACAATTATGTTATGCCGAATACAAAGGTTTTTTTCATATCGGCATGATTACCCGCAATGACCGTGATGCCATCATTCAACACGGCACCATGACCATGATTAGACGCACTGTGATGAAAGAATTGGGTTGGGCGCCATGGTGTATTACAGAAGATGCAGAACTGGGATTACGGGTTTTTGAAAAAGGCCTTTCGGCAGCTTACATCAGCGACAGTTATGGCAAAGGGTTGATGCCTGATCGTTTTATTGATTTCAAAAAACAACGATTCCGTTGGGCCTATGGCGCCATGCAAATCCTTAAAACTCATGCAGGCAGTTTGTTTCTAGGAAAAAACACCCAATTGACACGCGGGCAACGTTATCATTTTGTTGCTGGCTGGTTGCCCTGGTTAGCCGATGGACTCAATCTGTTTTTTACGGGGGGGGCTTTATTGTGGTCTGCTGCGATGTTAATTGCACCTGATCGTTTCCTTGCTCCGGCATTAATTTTTGCAGCTCCGCCTCTGTTACTGTTTGTTTTTAAAATCACCAAGATTCTTTATTTGTATAAACAGAGCCTGAAAGTAAAATTTTCCACGGCCATGGGTGCTGCAATAGCCGGCTTGTCGCTCTCGCATACTATAGCTAAAGCAGTTATTTACGGGCTTGTAACTCATCATATGCCTTTTTTCAGGACACCCAAAAAACACCAAAAAAACAGTTTTTGGGACGCTACGGTGGAAGCCAGGGAGGAATTGTTTTTCCTGATCTTATTACTCAGCACAATATTGGCTATTTTTTATATCCACCCTTCTGACACACTTGATGCCAAAGCTTGGTTACTGATGCTTTTTGTACAATCGCTTTCTTATATGGCAGCGTTATTCATGGCATGGATTTCATCCACTGCCGCAACAAATCAATCATAAGAAACGGAGGTTAGAAAAGTTTCCAGGCATAACAACTTTATGCCTGGAAAAAGTGAAAGGCGAAACGCCTTTAATGAATGATGCTTCCTGCCCGGAGAATTCCGACAATACCTATCAATATCCAAAATGTATTCAGCATGGTATAGGCTTTGTCTTTACGTAATGCCGCACACCATGAAAGGATAATTGCATCCACAGTATTCACTATCCATACAAACATAAATGGACTTTCCGGCCCCATCCAGCTTACCAGGCTAAAACTGAAGATACGCATCACCACCCCTAACATTTCCACGTGAGATACGTTTCTTAAAATAAAAGCATTAAATGCTGACAACATAGCCATATTCCTGATTAACCATTAAAAAGCCTTCGTTAAGTATTTCAGACTGAAAATTACCCAGCGAATACCAAATTTTTAAAGCGCGGCATTCTAGCACAATACCCGGTTTAATATTAACCAGAACCAAGATATGCCTATTTCATTCACATATTTTACGGCAACAAAAGCAAAACAGCCCACTTGATGACTGGCCAAATTAACTATTGACCGAATAAATTATGTTAAGCACGCTGGATCGAATTGATAAGCACCATCAAGCCAGGCAATAATATTCTGGGCAATGGGTAATTTTTCTGACCGAAATAAACTATTCAGTCTGGCGATATCTTCAACCGAAAGATTTTCACGACCTTTTTCATTAAACAGCTCCATGCAACTCAAAATCGCTAGTTTCAGAAGGGGTGATTCCTGCGTTAAAGCTTGCTGGAAACGCTGTTCGAGTGAGCCCGTAAAAGCCAAAGAAGCTAATGGAATTTGTGATAATGCCGGAGCATTCATGGGATTAGTGATGATACCACTAACACAATCAACTATCGGCTGTACCTCGTACATTGCCCGCACGGTTAAAAACGGGCTGGTTTTTCGACCATCATTCACAATCGAATTATCCCAAATCACTGGCTTGCGCTGAAAGGCTTCAGTGATTTTTTGCAAACCTTGCGCTGGATATTCCAGACTAATGACTTTGTCACCCGTCCAGAAAATATCGATGGATGGGGCTAGTAGCTGGCCAATATCCTGCCAGTAATCATCAGGCATCTTGCCGAACAACTGCTCCAGAATAGGATCAAACGAATAATAACTGGGGCATAATATCAGCTGTTTAACGTCGATATTATCTGCCACAAAATGGGCAATATCCGCTTGTGTTTGTGCTAATTCGGGCAAATCACCCTGCATGTCATCAAACAACAAGGCTAAGCCCTGGGGTTTTAACGCAGCGATTTGTTGCAGACGATGCAATAGTTTGTTGCGCCCTTCGCCTTGTCGCCATTCGTTATATAAACACAGCGGGCTTAAACCAATACCAAACTGGATTTGTTGTTGTGCTGCATAAGCTGATAATGCTGCCAACTCATCAAATTCATTTTTGTTCCAGTTTTCAGACCAGTGTTTACGCAGGCACACATCGGCCTTGGGTGCATACCAGTAACTGGAGAAATGTTGCCGTGCCAAAAAATCGAGCATGGCTTTTCGTTCTGGCCACGTCCAGACTTTGCCATAAAAACCTTCTATAACACCTAATGGCAACATACGCTTAATCGATCAGCCGCGATAATAACGTGTAGGTACAAACGGCATTTTGCTGACTGTCATGGGCAGTTTTTTACCGCGCACTTCAGCAAAAACACGCATCAATCCAGCCGCCGAAGCATCGACATAAGCCATAGCTACCGGCATGCCCAGGGAAGGTGAAAAACCGCCACTACACACCTCGCCAATCTCGTTATCAGCCTCATCAAACAGTTTAGCGCCTTCACGAACGGGTGCTCGACCTTCACCTATAAGACCAATACGTTTTTTATCCGTGCCTTCGGCGATTTGTTGCAATACTACTTCAGTACCTGAAAATCCCCCTTCGCGTTCACCTCCCTGACGCCGAACTTTGGCAATGGCCCAAATCAGGCTCGCCTCAATAGGAGTGATATGTTGATTGAGTTCATGGCCATACAAACATAATCCTGCTTCCAGACGCAATGAATCACGTGCACCCAAACCGATTGGCTGAACATCGGCATGCTGGCAAAGTATATCTGCCAGTTTTACCGCTTTATCATTGGCAACCGATAATTCAAAACCATCTTCGCCGGTATAACCAGAACGCGTTGCCCAACATTCAATGCCACGGATTTCAAGCCAGGCACCATCCATAAATACCATATCATTAATCTCGGCACCCAAATCGGTTAATACTACTGCGGCTTTAGGACCTTGCAATGCCAGCAATGAACGGTCATCTAACATTTTGAGTTCCAGTCGATCACCCACCAGCTTTTGCAAGCAAGCAAAATCGCCGTCTTTACAAGAAGCATTCACGACGATTATAAAATCCAGCTCCCTGCGGCAAATCATCAAGTCATCAATCACGCCACCTTCTTCATTCATCAACAGGCTATAACATTGTTTATCAATGGGTAAATCGATAAGGTTGGCTGGAAATATTGTTTCAAGCACCTCAGCGATATTGTCACCCAAAACCTGTATCTGGCCCATGTGTGAAACATCAAACAAGCCTGCCGATTCTCTCGTGTGTTGATGTTCTTTTAATACGCCCAACGGATATTGCACTGGCATGTTATAACCAGCGAACGGAACCATTTTTGCACCTTTTGCAATGTGCCAATCATTTAACGGGGTAAGTTTTAGTTCCGACATAATAATTCCAAATAATTGTTTAAATTCAAAATGTTATAATGATTATTTAATGTAATACATTAGTTAATTTTAGCTATGTATCTAATAGTTCTGGTTATTTTAAAACGCGCTGGAATAGTACTTTATTATGCTTAAATTGTCTTAAGAAAATGCTGGTTTGGGCTGGCTAATTCTCCATCCTGAACCATAATAACAGTCCCAGATAAATCCCTTACGAACCATCTGGGGCACCCCACGGCCGTGTTCGTAAGGAACCTTTTTTAACACAAATTGTGTACCCTCTCCGGAGGGTATTTTTTTGCCTGTCTATTTTTCATCCAGGAATGAACCAACCTATTGGCCAAATTTAAATCAAACCAGCCTTAACAGTTTTGCACCATTATTGTGCATTATGTTTTTCACCACACTTTCAGTGAGTTGGGTTAACTCATCCAGCATTTCAATGGGAGACTTCATGCCTTCGGGATGTGGATAATCGGAGCCATTGATAACCTGCTTATCCCCGATCAAATCGACCAGTTCTTTAATATTCTCTTCAAAAAAAGGCACTACCGAAAAATGACTGCAAAAAATCTCGCTAGGTTTGTGTGCTGGCTTGCCAAATGTCCATTTGGTTTTATGGTCGGCCATACGATAAATTTTATCGAGATTCTTGATGGTTTCATTTACCCAGGATGAACCAAACTCGATAATGGCGACTTGCAGGCGAGGAAAACGCCCAAACAGGTCATGGCAAATCATGGCCGCTACCTGATCAGTGATCGTACGCGAGCCGATTCCCCAAAACATGTTTAATGCACTAAAACGGTGGATTGGCGGATTCGCTGGCTCTCCCCAACGCCCTGAATACATTTCATTAAAACAGGATTCACCGATGTGATACGCCAACAAAACACCGGCCTCCTGCATACGTGCCCAAAAAGGGTCAAAATAAGGGTCTGCCGGTGATCTATCACGAATCGGGCCGCACGGGATATGCACAACCCTTACACCCTCAGTGATTAATCGATCCAGCTCCTTACAGGCCTCTTCGAGATTATTCAGCGATAAACAGGCTGCACCAAAAATGCGGCCATCTGCTCCATAACCCCAATCCTCCTGAACCCAACGATTAAATGAACGTAAAGTCGGATATTCCAGCTCAGGATGTCGGGTCAGGTGTTGCTGCACCGTAACTCCCAAGGTTGGCAATAATACGGCTGCCTGGACGTTTTGCTCATCCATCAGTTGCAACCGCGCTTTTTTCTGCATCATGACGGGATAATCACGCGGGCAAAGGGCATTTAAATTGACGGCGCCACCCTCTTCTGTCTCGCCTTTTAAAAAGGCCTTCATCATGCCTGGTGCACCCACAAAATCATTTTGTATCACCGATGTAAAACATAAACGCTCATTGGCAATTAACATACGGCCCAGGCCATCTGCACCCGTCCTGTCTGCACGAACTGTCTGGTTTTTATACTTGGCCTCAATATGGCGAGTGTAACAATCATCAGGCTCATAATAATGCGCATCAAAATCAATAAGTGGGTAATTCATAAGCCAATCTATACCTGTTTTATTAGTTGAAATGGTTAATAAAAAACGATTGAATGAAATTGTACGTGAAAGTTAAGCGTTGTTTATTAAAACGCTGACATACTTGTAAACTCAAGACACAAAACGATCAAGCCATTTACAACTTTTACAGGATCGAACCATGAATGAATCCAGCATTGGCGCCATATTTCAGGAATCACCGGTAACTGATTCCCAAGGTATAAAAATTACCGATAGTGTATGTAAAAAAACAAACCCGACGCATTACATCATTGATGGTAAAGATATTCCCATGCCTGTAAAAGTTGGTTCTGCGTCCATGCTAATGCAGGCTTTTATTGTCGATGCCAATATCATAGAAAATATCATCAAAGGCACCGGTTATCATCCTCTGGTCATCTGGCCTGGCAAAGCAATATTGCAATTATTGGCCGTCGATTACCGTGTAAACGATTTAGGGGATTACAATGAAGGCGCTATTATTTTTCCTGTTATCACACCCGGACAAAAACTTTTTCCAGTGCTAGGCGCATGGCTGGCATTGATTACCGGCAAAGCCTGTAATTATGTTTACCGTATGCCGGTAAATCAGCCATTCACCACGCATGCAGGACGTTTTATTTGGGGCTTCCCGAAATGGCCAACGCAAATGGATTTTGAATTTAACGATACAACTGCCATGGGTTGTTTTACTGAAAATGGACAACTGGTTTATAAAATTCAGGCGGCAACGGGTGGCAAAATGTCAATGAAGGATCAAAAATCTCCTTCGGTTACAGTTCGAAATGGCAAAGCCTACAAAACCTATGGTATCAGTTCAGGCGCTGGCGTAACTTTTAAAATTGGCGGAGTTCTCCCTGAAATAGGTAATGAACATTCGTTAGCAGTAGAATTACGAACGCTGGGGCTGCCTAAAAAGCCGATGTTTTCTGTATCTGCAAAAGAAATACAAATGAATTTTAATGGGCCTGAATCAGTTAATGTTGGTGAGAAATTTTTAACCTGAAATACCATTTTCTGACACAGCAATGCTGTAACTTCATTTTTTTATTTCTACCAAAATACTCTTGACCCACTCACCTATGATGGGAATAAATTCAAAATTCGACAATATATACACGACGATAGAAACAACGATTGTCGCACCCAAAAAACTGCCGAAACCAAAGAATATGCCTTTTATAAATTGCAAAAATAACGCGCTGGAAATGGACTCATACGTTTTTAACAATAGGCTTGCTTTAATATCACTCAGTTCATTTCGTATATTCTGTATTTCTTTTAGAAAAACCTGTGGTTCAAATTTTGACTCAATACCAACTGCTTTATTTTCGATGTTATTTTCCGACATTTATGCACCTTTATCCAATTACTCAACAACCCAAAATAAGCGTTACTAGCCAAAACGTGTATCCGCAACGAATGGATTTGTAGCCCGCTCTTCACCAAATGATGACATCGCCCCATGCCCCGGAATAAATTCAACATTATCGCCAAGAGGCCACAATTTTTTCGTAATCGAATGGATAATCTGATCGTGATCTCCACCTGGGAAATCGGTTCTGCCTATAGAACCCTGAAATAACACATCCCCTACCATTGCCAATGCACTTTTTGGATGAAAAAAAACAATATGCCCGGGTGTATGACCCGGACAATGCAGAACATCGAGGGTTATTTCGCCAAACTGGACATTATCGCCATCCTCTAACCATTGATCTGGCGTCAGGTTTTTGGTGGTCGGAAAGCCCATCATTTCTGCAAACTTATCCAAACCATCTAGCCAATACTTATCTGCAATATGGGGACCTATAATGGGCACATGTAAAGCAGATGCAATATCTGCGGCTCCACCGACATGATCAAGATGGCCATGCGTAAGAAATATTTTTTCTAACGTTACATTTAAATCTTTCAATATAGACAACAATTTTTCTGATTCACCACCCGGATCAACGAGAGCAGCTTTTTGGGTATTTTCACAAACCAGTATCGAACAGTTTTGCTGATATGCAGTTACGGGAATAATGGCTACTTTTAAAGACATTTTATTTAATCTTTCCAGAGTTTACTTTGTATAAAGCTTGCAGCGTTACAATAAATTCTTTTTGATGCTCCCCACAATAAGGAGCTAATAAGCTTAATACATGATAAACACCTTTATGTATCAACTGTGAACTATCGAGCTCGGGATGCAGTAAATGCTGATAGGGAAACCAATAAATCAAACTCATTGCTATGTTTTCAGCCAGCAATGTCATATCTACTTCTTCGATATGTTGAGATTCATGACCTATTAAATTTTTAGATAATTGTTCAATTGTAAAAACTTTTATATTGATAAGACGCCGAAACCTACGCTCAATATCTGGATAACGAAGCATGATGTCTGCTGAATTTAGATAAAAAAAACGAAACTTATAAACTTCTTCATAAACAACATAAATAAAATACCAATGATCTTCCAGACTCAATGGATCTGCAATCGACTGACGTAAAAGACCTGTTAGTTCACTATCATAGCGACTATACAATTCCTCAATAATGCTTTCTTTCCCATGGAAATGGTAATACAAGTTGCCGGGACTAATATCCATCTCATTGGCAATATCAACGGTTGTGACATTTTGTTCGCCCTCAACATTAAAAAGCATTAAGCTGGTTTCAAGGATGCGATCACGTGTTTTCATGGTTCCTACTTCTTTTTTTAAGAACCCCAACCTTAACGCTTTTTGCAGGCAAAAAAAAGGGGAGCTATTGCTCCCCACACGGCTCAGCTAACAGCAAACGCTGTTATCAAGAGGCTTTTGCTGCAGAAGCAGCTGATTTCTTGGCAGTTACTACTTTCTTGGCTGTAGTTTTTGCACCCAAAGCTTCCAGAACTAGGTCTAGCTTGCTTGATAATTCTTCTAATTGGCCGGCAACATCAGCGTTTTTAGAAGTAAAGTTCATACTGTCTTTAACTTGAGCCAAACGCTCTTCTAAAGTTGCAGATGATTTTTCTTTTACTTCGTTAAATTTAACTTGAGTTTCGCCTTCCAGTTTTTTGCCTTTTGCTACGAGCTCATCAAAAAGACGCGTGGACTCTTTATTTACTTTTTCGCTCACTTTTTCGTATTGACCTTGCGCTTCGTCTAATGCCTTACCATAAGCACCAAGACCAGCCAGCCAAATATTTTTTGCCAGGTCACTTGCCTTTTCTGCCATTTCTTTGATTTCTTTTGTATCAGCCATTTTGTACTCCAGTAGTAGTGGTTAATCTAACTTGTGGTTTATCAATTTGATGTTTCGCAATTTACCTTCTGCAATTAGAATAAACATACTAAAAAAACAAAATAATATAGAAACCGTGATTTATTTATTACGCCTATAAACAACCTGGCTCATAAGGATACTCAATGAGAAGCACCCAAACGCAAGAAAAACAAGCTTCAAGCATAATAACAGACCCAGATATTCTTCTAGTTATCAAGAATGAACACAAATACACCCTGATGCTTTTATCCGTAATCAGGGAACAATTATCAGAGTTTGACATTGGCAAAACACCAGATTACCAGCTGATGTTTGATTCCATGCAATATATGGCAGACTTTCCACAAAAGTTTAATCATCCAGTAAAAAATAAACTCATTCAGGCTATTATCGACAAAGATCCGGCAAATAGTGAGGTGTTAGAAACACTGCTGGCTGAAAAACGCCAAATAAATTCTCGCAGCAAAGAAGTTATTGCAGCGTTAAAAAGTCTTCTCAAGGAAGAGACCATACTTAAAGAAGAGCAACTCAAAATTTTTTGCAAAAATTACGTTGAACTTATTGAGTCTCATATTGAAATTGAAAGCCAATTACTCTTTGCCAAAACACGTTCTATCTTAACAGCCGATGAAATCAAAGCCTTTCACGTCGATTTTCATGAAGAAAATGATCAAGCATTAGCAGATCTTATTGAAGATCGTTATAAAGAACTCTCGAAAGTTCTTAATCAACGTTGGGAAAATCTTGAAGAAGCTGCTAACGATTTTGCATTAGCTGAATTTGTCGGAATGGGTGCATTATTTGAAACTATAGAACCATTAAGTATTGGTCTAAGTGAAATCAGTAAAATCATTAAAGAATATAGCTATAAACTCTATCTTGAAAACTATAACTGTTATAAAGATTTATTTTCCAAGCAACAGCCAGTTTCCAACTATATAGAAAAACCAAAAAATTGCTTTCTAGCATGCTATAAAGATTATGTTGATGGCTTGGGAAAAATTAACGATGTTGTAAAAAAGACAAAAGGCCAAATAGTTGAACCATATTCAGTGCGAAAAGATTATTATCATCCCGACGATATTAAAGATTTAAACACTGACAAGACACTTTAATTATATTGGTTATCCTGCATGCCTGAAAATCATGAAAAACCCCACATTGCTTATTCATTACTGGAGTTAAGGGCACCCATAGAAGCACTATCTTTAACAGCTTGTATGCCTATTTTAAGAAAAGCACCTAAAGGGGATGGTCAACCCGTATTGGTTTTACCCGGCTTTATGACTGGAGATAACGCCACTTTTATACTGCGACGTTATTTAAATGAACAAGGCTTCTCTGCTCATGCATGGGGTCAAGGCAGAAATCCAGGACTTAGGGAAGATATATATCGACGACTAGAAAAACATGTAGAGGATATATATGAAAGCCATGGCCAAAAAGTCAGTATCATAGGCTGGAGTCTTGGTGGACTTTATGCACGGACTTTAGGCCATCGACTACACGGCAAAATTCGTCAGGTAATTACTTTAGGTAGCCCTTTTGCACTCAATAATACATTTTCATCGGATGATGTGGGCGTATCAGGCCCAGTATTAAAACTTTATGAACGACTAAATCCCAACTTAAAGGAAGACCCACTCGTCAATGGTGATCCAATTTGGGAATCACCTCCACCGGTCCCCTCTACTGCCATTTACTCCGAGGAAGATGGTGTAGCCTCTTGGCATTATTGTGTTGATAACGTCGCTGAACGTACTGAAAATATTCGTATTTTCGGTAGCCATATGGGTTTAACGCATAATCCGTTTGTACTTTATGCCCTTGCCGACCGATTGGCTCAACCCATGAATAAATGGCAACCTTTTGAATTAAAGGGATATAAACGCATTTTTTATGGTCAACCTAAAAAACAACGCAAGAAAAGCCTGTAAATGGCTAATTCGCCCATATAATGAGTTAAAACATCAACAAATAAATTCGCGTTAATTATTAACAGTCTTTATGATTGCGATGAAAAAACTACCCTGATAAAAGTACAAAGCCATTATTTATGAACATATTTTTTAAATTTTTTATTCTTTTTATATTTAATACCGAGATTGCATTTGCATTGGCTCCGAAACTGGCACCAGAACAGAAACATATGCTCACAACGATTGAAATCATTGAAAAACTGCAATCACAACATTATGAAAAAATAGCGATTGATGATCTTCTATCACAACAATTTTTAGATAGCTATCTCGATATGCTTGATCCAGGTCGTCAAACTTTTCAACAAAAGGATATTGATGGCTTTAACCTTGCTTATAAAACCACTCTAGACGATTATTTGAAAAAAGGTGATGTTAATGCTGGTTATATAATTTTTAATATATTTCGCACAAAAACATCGATACAACTAGAAAAAATCATTAAAAATATGCCACAAACAGTAAAAGGATTTACTTTTAATACTGAAGAAAATATTGAAGCCGATCGAAGTAAATCACCATGGCCAGCGACTGAAAATGAAATAAATGATATCTGGAACAAGCGGCTTAAAGCATCAGTTTTGAGCTTGAAGCTGACAAAAAAAACACCTGATAAAATTATCGAACTGTTAACAAAGCGTTATCAAAATCAGCTCGATCGTCTTAATAAAATGAATAGTGAAGACGTTTATCAACTTTATATTAATGCATTTACTCAGCTATATGACCCACACACCAATTATCTTTCACCTGCCAGTTCTGAAAATTTCGATATCTCAATGAGTCTAAAGCTGGAAGGTATTGGCGCTATGTTAGGCTCAGAAGATGAATACACAAAAGTAGTTCGTCTCATCCCTGCGGGACCTGCTGATAAACAAGGTGCTTTGAAACCCTCTGATAAAGTTATTGGTGTTGGCCAAGGTAAAGATGCAGAAATAATTGATGTTTTAGGATGGCGCCTGGATGACGTAGTTGATTTAATTCGCGGACCCAAAGGCACTATTGTACGTTTGCAAGTTATCCCTGCAAATGCAGTCAGCGAAGATGAGACAAAAATAATTACCATTACCCGAGACGAAGTAAAACTTGAAGAACAAGCCGTCCAAAAAGCCATGATTGATATTAAAGATTCCAGGGGCTTGATTCATAAAATCGGTGTGCTTGACATCCCTGCTTTTTATATTGATTTTGAAGCATTACGCAATCGCGATCCTAACTATAAAAGTACAACTGGCGATACAAAAAAGCTGCTCAGCGAACTTATTCAAGAAGGTGCTGAAGGAATCATTATTGATTTACGGGAAAATGGCGGTGGCTCCCTGAGAGAAGCCAATGAACTAACAGGCTTATTTATTGATAAAGGTCCCTCTGTACAAATTCGTCTTTCAGACCAGCGCGTCTATACAGAAGCCAAAAATTTCTACAGCCCCTATTATGATGGACCTGTTGTTGTATTGGTAAACAGGATGAGCGCATCTGCCTCGGAAATTTTTGCAGCGGCAATGCAGGATTATCAACGTGCGCTTATTATAGGCTCACGCACCTTTGGTAAGGGTACTGTGCAATCTCTTTCCCCAATGAATCACGGTAAGCTAAAAATTACTGAATCAAAATTTTACAGAATTTCAGGGGATAGCACTCAAGATCATGGTGTAGCACCTAATGTGCAGCTACCAAACATCTATAATGAAGAAATTATTGGAGAAAGCGCACTCGAACATGCCATGAAATGGGATGCTATAGGTGCAGCCCCCCATAAAAAGTATAATAACTTCGCTCCTATTGTTACTGAGTTAACAGAGTACTCCAATAAACGGGCTGCAAATAATCCAGACTTTGTCTATTTAAATAAACAAATTTCCTATGATAAAAGCCTCGATTTAAATACGATTTCTCTCAATGAAAAGAAAAGAATTATGGAACGTTCTAAAGATCGGGAATATCGACTTAAACTAATCAATGAAAAACGTAAAGCTAAAGGAGAAGAAGCCTTAAAAAGCCTGGATCCTGAAAAGGATGAAGATGAAGATGGTGTCGAGGATGCAAACCCTGATGACGCATTTGGAAAAATTGATATAACTGATGCTTTTTTAATTGAGTCCGCGCATATCCTGCTAGACTCGGACACACTACTTAATAAACCTAAAATAGCGAAGTAACTCTCTAAATGGCAAACCTTAAGTCAGGCTTGCCTCTAATTTTTACAAAACAACTCCGATAGTATTTTGCTCATAAGCAATTTTATAACATTTAAGCCTACAGTTACCTGCCCTTGCATTTTCTGGTCTGCCTGAAAACATATCAAACGACCAACCATGATTAGAACAACTGATAATATTTCCCATAACATGTGCACTCTGCATTGACCAGTCACTATGCGGGCAATTTGCCTGTATCAAATATCGCCTTCCATTTTCTTGCAATAATAAAATTTCGACCCCTTCAACCATGAAAACCTGACGATAACCATCGTAAAGATTTTTAAGTTTTTCAAGTACGACATATTGCATAATACCGACTCTCAAAATTAATTAACTGCACAAGTGCAAATGCAAGTCCAAGCTATCTTTATAAATCTTCCAGTTTAGTCTAGCCCCTTATTACCCATTTTTTAACAGGAGAACATAAGTTACAGATTAATTTATCCAAAAAAACAAAATCTCCAAAATAAAAAGGCCAGCAATGCTGGCCTTTTATATTCAAAATTCAGCTTAATCTGGTAAACCCAAAACACGCTTGGCAATAATATTTAGCTGAACTTCAGATGTTCCACCAGCTATAGTGTGCGCATAAGTGAGCAAGTGCTGTTTGCTCATTCTTAATTCATCTTTACTATATCCCTCGCCCTTCCAGCCTAAGCCTTTATTTCCCAATATATCCATAATAAGCTGGTATTTTCTCTTATCTTCTTCGGTGCCTTGATATTTAGCGACCATGGCTGCCATTCCTGCTAATGGATCTGCTGCTGCAAACTCCTCTACTACACGCTTCATTGTACTGTTTAATGAAGTGGTATTAATAGCATTCTGCGCAATCCGGTCACGCAAGGAACTATCTAACAACCTGCCTTGATGATCAACACCTACACATTCTTTTGCTAATTCCTCTGCACTATCTTCATGCCTTGCTGCACTCTCCTCAATATCAGACATCATGGCACGTTCTAGCTCAAGAACACGCTTGGCGACAGTCCACCCCTTGTCTATCTCACCAATAACATTGGCAACAGGAACACGCACATTATCGAAAAAAGTCTGGCAAAAATGTGCGTCGCCATTAATTAATTCAATAGGCCGCGTACTCACACCTTCAGTTTCCATGTCAAATACCATGAAAGATATACCATCACGTTTGGAAGCCTCAGGATTTGAACGCACTAGACAATAAATATAATCAGATTCGTTGGCGTAAGATGTCCAGATTTTAGAACCATTAATAATAAAATGGTCGTCATTGCGAACTGCCTTAGTTTGCAGACTTGCCAAATCGGAACCTGCACCTGGCTCACTATAACCCTGGCACCAACGTATTTCCCCACGAGCAATTTTAGGTAAATGCTCCAGTTTTTGAGTTTCTGTACCAAATTCCATAATGGCAGGACCTGCCATCCATATACCCAAGTTAATGTGCGCTGGTCTTGCTTCAATACGCTTTAATTCTTCTTTAAGGATTCTGGCCTCATTAGATGACAAGCCAGCACCACCATATACTTCAGGCCACTGAGG
>CAZTZY010000044.1:0-24378 GCA_964617765.1 uncultured Spongiibacteraceae bacterium | reverse complement strand
TGCTCTGGTTCAAGTTATTCGAAAAGTTATTAGGGTGTCGATAGTATGCTTAAGTTGCCATGCGGCATTAGGTTTTTCTGCTGGAGATCTAACGAAAAAACAAAATGAAAATATTATCTTGCAGATTAAATCTGTCGGTTATGGTGCGGATCCAGGTGATCTTAATGAGGAGCGCGGGATATTTATTCTTTCGAATGGCTTAACATATTTGAACAGAGGAGTGGAGGTTATTAATAAGGCTTATTTGGAGGAGGAAGAGTTAGACCTTCTAAAAACTAGCATTTCAAAAGCTAATTTTAAAGCAATTAAGAAGAAAAAGAAGAGATGGCACGGAAAGGGAATTTTTTTCATTGAGGATGGGGTGGTAAGGGTGTTTGTATTTTATGGGCCGAATGTAACAATTTTTTCTGAGAAAGAGTATGAGATTAATTTAAGTAATGAACTTTTTAAAACGATTAATGTGTTGGTAAAGAAGTATCATAATTTTGATGTTGTAAATAATAAATAAAGGGATTTTTAATAAATGGATGAAATAGAGAGACGTAGCATGCTACGTCTCTACCAACACGTCATTACCCACCACACCACCATTAAATGAAAAACGGGGCCTAAGCCCCGTTTGTCATTTCACTACTGGCAGTTATTTCATCAACCAGCGCATAAACTTGTTACGCTGTGCCAGTTCATCATCAGTAAATGGCGGATACGATTGTTTGATATCCAGCCAGGTAGGTTTGTGTACCACAGCGCGCAAATGGCTGAAGGCTTCAAAACCGTATTTGCCATGATAACGCCCCATACCCGATTCACCCACGCCGCCAAACGGCAGTTTGTGGTTAGGCACGTGGAACATGATAGAGTTAACACCCACCGCACCGGATTGTGTGGAGTTGATCAGGTCTTCGGCAAAATCCTTGTTCTCGGTGAAGATGTAGAAACATAACGGTTTACCGTAGCGGTAGTAGATATCCATGATATCTTGTTTGGTTTTGTAGGTAAGCACCGGCAGAATCGGCCCGAAGATTTCATCCTGCATGACAGGCGAATCGACTGATACATTATCGAGCACGGTGATATCCATGAAGTTGTCGCTGTCATCGGTTTTGCCGCCCACCACGATATCACCAGAAGCCAGCAGGCCTTTCAAACGCTCAAGGTGATGTTTGTTGATGATGCGTGACATCACGTTGCTTTTTTGTTGATCCTTGCCATACATGTATTCCACTTTTTCTTTCAGGATGGCGAGCAATTTGGGCTTGATGGATTCGTGACAAACGATGTAATCGACGTTGACACACACTTGGCCGGCATTCAGGCCTTTGGCATCGAGGATACGATTGGCGGCCACTTCGAGGTTGGCATCTTCCGCAATGATGCAAGGGTTCTTGCCACCCAGTTCCAGCAACACTGGCACCAGATTTTCAGCGGCAGCACGCATCACCACTTTGCCGACATTGTAACTGCCGGTATACATGATCAAATCAAAACGCTGGCGCAATAACACATCGCGCTCATCGCCTTCTGGCTGGAATACACGCACGGCATCGGGATCCATATATTTCGGGATCAGTTCTGCGATCAGTTTGCAGAAGTTAGGCGACAGGCTGGGTGGCTTGATCAGTGCGCAGTTACCGGCAGCTAACGCAGCTGCCAAGGGGGCAACGGTTAATTGCATCGGGAAATTCCACGCCGCACCTAACAGCACTACACCATAAGGCGTGGGGTCGATACGGCTTTTCAGCGGCATCAAAAACATCGGACTGGGCACACGAGTGGGCTTCATCCATTTTTTCAGGTTTTTTATTACGTAGGTAAGGTCACCACGGGTGAACAGGATTTCCCCGGCCAGTGTGGTCGCTTCCGCCTTGCCCGAATCTTTCTTGAAGGCATCCATAAACAGTTGTTCGTTTTCATCGACCAGTTTCAGCAGTTGTTGCAGCTGCTGGTAACGCCATTCATAGGAACGGGTTTTGCCGCTGTTGAAAGTGGCGCGTAATTCGCCGAGATGTTTGGCTGATAGGCTCATAAAGGCCTCCCTTGTTATTGTTTGACAGGTAAATAAGCTTTGTATTGTGCGTTTTTTAATAGGTACTTGGCAAGGCAGGGTAAACACTGCTTCTATGCCCATTTGGGTATGCCTTTTAGCTATCTTGAAGTCATTCAACAGGCTTCAAAAAATGACTGATCAGAAGATTTTCAACTCCCCGACACCCTTTGCCAAACAGGTATAGGTAGAAAAGTGATATTCCTCATACCGTTTTTTACCATAAAGCACCCTTTTAATAACACGGCGCAATGGAATGGAAGCGAGTTTTATCCTATTCAGCAAAGTAGGTTTTTGCCCAAAATTTTTGAACATATTGTAGCGCAATACTTCATCAGGCATGTGGTCCAGTTTTTCCGAGATAATTTCAAAACCCTCTGATTTCAGCAGGAACTTGAACAAGGCAGGCGTAAACATATTGATATGCCCCCACTTCAAAAAATATTCCACCTGCTGATCTACGTTTACCGAATAATCCAGTGGAATTTCAAAACACTGGTATTCACTAACACGTTTTAGTTCACGCAATAACAGGCGTACATGCTCTACGTGCTCAAGCACATGCGAACAGTAGGACAATTCGAAAAATTTGTCGGCGTAGGGTATTTCATAACCATTGAATTTTTTGGCTTCCTTGAGTTTTTTCAGGTTTCTTTTATTAATTTGGCTTAACCCGCTATCCGATATTTCAATAGCGTAAAGAGAATCTGTCAAACTTGAGTCGTTCATGAATTTCAGTACGCTACCCTCGCCAGCACCGCAATCAAGAATACTGGCAAACGTTTTTCCCTTGCAGACATCATCAATATTGATGGCCTTGTATTTGGCACAAAGGTCTCTCCATTCCGTCATACTATCGGTATATTGCTCGTCATAGGCTGATTGCAAAGTTTTACCGACATTTTCTATTGAGGTGTTTTTCATAAAATACATCTTCCATTTTTTCAGGTATAGCAGGCAAGTTCGGGTACTATATCAGTTTCATCTATCATAGAAAGATATGAACAGTAATTCACTTTTGAACCATTATCGCTGGGACATCTTCTGCACCGTTATCGATAATTTCGGCGATATCGGCATTTGCTGGCGTCTGGCGCGGCAATTGGCTAATGAACACGGCCAGCAGGTGCGTTTGTGGGTAGATGATCTGGCCAGCTTCCAGCGCATTTGCCCTGAGATTAACCCGCTGCTTTTACAGCAGCAGGCGCGGGGCGTGGATATCCGTTTCTGGTCAAAACCACTACCGGCTTTATTGGTGGATGATATTCCCGATATCGTGATTGAAGCGTTTGCCTGCGATATTCCTGAAGATTATGTGGCACTGATGGCTCAACGCAGTAAAGCCCCGCTGTGGCTGAATATGGAATACCTGAGCGCCGAGGAGTGGATACTCGGTTGCCACGGCCTGAGTTCGCCGCACCCGCGCTATCCATTGCAGAAAACCTTTTTCTTTCCCGGTTTTGTTGCAGGTACTGGCGGCTTATTGCGCGAAAGAAACTTGCTGGCTGAGCGTGATACTTTCCTGAACAGCAAGGCAGCCCAAACCACTTTTTGGCACAAGCTTAATGTACCGACTCCGGCAGCGGATGAGTTACGTATCTCGATGTTTGGTTACGACAACCCGGTAGAAGAGCTGGTGGCCTTGTGGTCACAATCACCAACACCCATTACCGTGTGCGCGGCTGAAGGCAAACTGGCGCAACAATTTGCTGTAGCCATGCAAAAGGTTTCAACAGGACAGCCATCGACGCCAACAAGCCAAACACGAACCCTGGGGCAATTAACGCTGCATGTTTTGCCATTCCTGGAACAGGATCTTTACGATCGCCTGCTCTGGGCTTGTGACATCAACTTTGTTCGTGGTGAAGATTCGTTTGTACGTGCGCAATGGGCAGCAAAACCTTTTGTATGGCAAATTTACCGGCAGGATGAAAATACGCATCTGGAAAAACTGGACGCTTTTTTAAGTTTGTATCAGCAGGAATTACCGGCTTCCAGTGTTCAGGCTGTTGCGCAATTCTGGCACGCCTGGAATGAGGGCCGGGATATCGCTGCCTGCTGGCCCGCCTTTCTCAACGAACGTGGCAATCTGGCATTGCATCACCAACACTGGATCACAGGCCTGCAACAGCTCGGTGATTTTGCCACTAACCTGATGATGCATTGCCAAAAAAATAAATAATCGCGTGGCCTTGCTACTCAATGCGACTGAAGTTATTTATGATAAAAACTTTTCAGCCTGTGCCTTATGCTGAATACACAATATTGACATCAACCCTTCATCAGCCATGTGGCAATGATGAAACCCGAAATGGCCTATGCAAAAAGAACTGTTACACCCGCGACATATCCCGTCATGGCTAACACTGCTGGTGTTGCGCCTGCTCGCACTGCTGCCTTTATTGGCCTTGCAAAGGCTGGCCACTCTTGTCGGGAAATTGATTGTACGGGTTCTCCGGCGCCGCAATAAAATCATTGCCGTCAACGCCCGCCTTTGCTTTCCTGAACTTACCGAGGCAGAACATAAAAAGTTTGTTGCAGACGTTATTATTTCGAGTGTGATGGGCGCCTTTGAAACGGCTGTTAGCTGGTGGGCCACAAATGAGCGCTTGCAGTCTTGCTGCACTATCGAGAATGCCGAACTCATTGAAAAAGCACAGCAAGAAGGCAGGGGGATTTTGTTGCTGGGCCTGCATTTCACCACCCTGGACCTGGCTGGCCGGCTGTTACGGCTGCACCATGAAGTAGATGTGACTTATCGCCACCAGAATTCGCCAGTGTTTAATAATTTTATCGAGAAGTACCGCGCGCGTTTGTTCAGGAACATGATTGAAAAGAATGAAATGCGCAAGTTGATCAGGGTACTCAAACAGGGCCGCATGGTGTGGTATGCGATCGACCAGAATTATGGCAAGAAACCTTCGGTGTTCGCGCCGTTTTTTGGCCAGCCTGCTGCCACACTCGCCACCACCGGCACCATTCTCAGGCTGACCGGCGCCAAGCCCTTGTTATTCAGCCACTACCGTATTGAAAAGGATGGCAAACCGCATTACTTGCTGCGCATTACTGATCCTTTTGGCGAGCAATTCAGTGATGATGAACAGGCTAATGCCATCTTGCTTAACAAGGCTTATGAAGCAGCCATCAGGCTGCATCCTGAACAATATATGTGGACACACCGCCGCTTCAAAACCCGCCCTGACAACTTGCCAAGTCTTTATGAGCGCAAAAGTAAAAGAAAATAAGCGACTGGATTCTGCTTACGACTGTTCAAAGTATTTGCCGTAAATCTCGTAATCCTTTTTGTAAAATTCGCGCAGACTGGCAATAGCTGCCGGCGAAAGATCGTCAATCGAAAACCTGCTGACGCTGGCATTGCGCTTTTTTATCTCTATCTCTTTGCCGGATAATTCAGCGAGATATTCAGCGACTTTATCCATTTCGCGCAGTGAAAAAATGCGGTCATAAAAGGCTGGATCTTTACCGATATAACGAATCTGCGGTAACACGTGCCGGTAAATACGGTCATTGATCAGGTAATACTTGCGCAGGTTAAGCGCAAATTCCTCAAGGCTCGGACTGGGATTAAGTCCCAACAATTTACACAGGAAAGTGCTGACAGAAGAACGGCGTATATCATCACGATCTGCCACCCGGTCAGAATAAGCGGAGATGAGCCTTTCGATCGGCTCACGAATAATAGTAAACCGGATAAAATCCCTGCCACGCCAGCGCATCAAGAATGAAAAGCGCTTGTCACCATAATTGTGATAGATGCCATCAGGCTGGCTGACAAGTTCCATCCTGCGCTTCATGGTGGTTTTACCCACCTTGGGAACAGAGTAGTAAGCCAGCTTTAAATTATCTTTTATGACGACTTTCATCGATTCTGCCTAATCCTGTTGCGGTTGCACCGGCATAATAAAACATTGATGCCTGACTGGGTAGCAGAGTCCCCGTCAGCATTTACCCGCTTTGGGCATCCCTCTTCTCACCCTCTCCTCACCCTCTCTGCACCCTTTCTGTACCCCCTACTGACCCTCGCAGGCCATGCCAAGCCGTGTGTTTAACGCGATAATTTTTCGGGATATCACTAAAAACGGACAAAAAACAGTCAATAAATGGCGGTTTTTGCCACGAATAGGATGCTTTATTGCCAAAAATATTTATAATCGCGATTCCTTATTATTCACTCACATTGAAGTTAATTATTATGAAAACTGCACAAGAAATCCGCGCCGGCCAAGTGATTATGATTAATGACGAGCCAATGGTTGTTATCAAGGCTGAATTCAACAAATCGGGTCGCAACTCAGCTGTTGTTAAAATGAAGCTGAAAAACCTGCTCAGCAACTCCGGTACTGAAACGGTATTCCGCGCTGACGACAAGTTCGATACCGTTATGCTGGAAACCAAGGAAGTCACCTATTCTTACCTCTCCGATCCCATGTATGTATTTATGGACGAAGAATATAACCAGTACGAAATTCCTGGCGAAGATATGGAAGCTGCCCTGAAATATCTCGAAGATGGCATGAAATGCAGCATCGTGTTTTACAATGGCCGCGCTATTTCTGTGGATATGCCAACCATCATCGTTCGTGAAATTACCTACACAGAACCTGCTGCCAAAGGCGATACTTCCGGCAAGGTAATGAAACTGGCAAAACTGCCATCGGGCTTTGAATTATCTGTTCCATCTTTTGTGGATATCGGCGACAAGATTGAAATCGATACTCGTACTGATGAATATCGTAGCCGTGCTAAATAATAGCGTTAGGTAATCGACCAGAGGCTGCTTCGGCGGCCTTTTTTATGCCTCACTGTTTTGCAGTACGAGTTCATCCAGCATTGCATCCAGCGCAATCCGCCAATCCCTCGGTGTGTGCTGTAATTTAGCCACCGTTTCTTCACAATCAAGCACACTATAATCAGGTCGCTGCGCCGCAACCGGATATTCACTGGCAGGAATTGACACGAGCTTGCAGGCACTTTTTAACAATCCTTTCGCTACCGCGCGCTCTTGAATAGCTTGTGCAAATTCATACCAGCTACAGTGACCGGCACTGGTCCAATGTAAAATGCCTTTCACTTCTGGCAATGCGACTATGCGCCAGATACATTCAGCGACATCGTGAGCCCATGTCGGGCTACCCCATTGATCATTCACTACGCGAATAGATTTGCTCTTTGCCATCAGACGCAACATGGTGTTAACAAAATTATTACCCTGCATTGAATATAACCATGCTGTTCGTAAACAAACAGCATCAGGATTGAACTGGAAGAGCAATGCTTCACCCAAAGCCTTGCTGGCACCATAAATATTCAAGGGATGGATATCTGCCTGCGTTGTATAAGGTACGCTAGATTGGCCATCAAACACATAATCGGTGGAAATATGAATAAGGCGGACTCCCGTAATAGCACACGCCCTTGCCATCTTCCTGACAGCATAGGCATTCATCGCGTATGCTGCCGCAATCTCATACTCTGCTTTGTCGACTGCTGTATAGGCCGCCGCATTGATCACCACGTTCGCCTGATGCAGTTCTAACAGATTGACTAATTCATTAACACTGACAACCGTTAAGTCAAGGTCAGCCTGTGCGTAACTATACACTGTATGAATAGTATTCTTCGTGAGCTCAACACCCAACTGACCGGAAGCACCGAATATGATTATTTTTTTTGTTAGTGGATTATTCATAGGTATCAAGATGACTGCCATTTTCCATTAAGGTATCCCATGCCACGAGAAAAGTTTTTTCCTTCTTTATCTTTAGGAGAAAGCATAATTTGTGTATCAGCGGCAATGGGCCAATTAATCGCCAATACCGGATCATTCCACAACAGGGATAATTCACTCTCACTATCATAAATATCGGTACATTTGTACAATAATTCTGCAGTATCTGACGTTGTAATAAAACCGTTAGAAAAACCTTCAGGTATCCACATAACATGGTAGTTGGTTGCTGAAAGGTACTCGCCGACCCATTGACCATAAGTAGCAGAATCCAGACGTAAATCGACCGCCACATTATAAACCTCGCCACGCGTCACCCTGACCAGCTTGCCTTGCGAGTGTTGTTTTTGCAGGTGCAATCCACGCAATGTACCAAAGTAAGATAACGAATGATTGTCTTGTACAAACTGCGGATTCAACTGCAGCTCATCAAACCAGGAAGCCCTATACGTTTCAGCAAAAAAGCCGCGCTCATCCGCAAAAACCCTGGGTTCAAAAACAACAACATCGGCAATTTCTGTACGACGGTACTTCATAAAAAAACACTCATTCATCTATCAACCATCTCGCAACCATCTCGCAACCATAGAGTATAGCTACATCTGCAACACTCAAGCTTGCTATTCTAAACATAAAATGAAAAGTCAGTAAGCATTACCACTTTTTAGTCATGGGCGTTAAACTGTCGTTTTTAGACCGAGTAGAGAAAATGGCACTCAAGGCAACTATCTTCAAAGCCAATTTGCAGTTAAGTGATATCGACCGCAATCATTATGAAACCTATGCATTAACACTCGCCCGCCATCCATCGGAAACTGATGAACGCATGATGATAAGGATCCTGGCTTTTGCCTGGAATGCCCATGAGCGGCTGATTTTCAGCAAAGGCTTAAGCAATGAAGAAGAGCCGGCTTTATGGCAAAAAAGCCTGAGTGACGAAATTGAACTCTCGATAGAGGTTGGAATGCCTAGCGAAGACAGGATCCGTAAAGCCTGTAACCGTTCCCAGCAAGCCATTCTTTATACCTATGGCAATGAACGCACCGTCGATTTATGGTGGAAAAAGATTGCCGATAAACTGGAGCGCTTTGATAATTTAACGGTAATACAACTGTCGTCAGATTCACGGCAATCGTTAGAGTCTATGGTAGCGGCCAATATGGATTTACAGTGCACAATCAATGAAGGCGAAGCCTGGCTGAGCAATGCCGGCAACAGTGTGCAATTTATTCCCACGTACCTGATAAAGGCCAAAAAGAAGTTTAGCCATGAGTAAAACGCCCAAGCCTTTAAACTCTTACCCTAAAATGCCGTTTGTGATTGAAAGCATGGATCCACTGGGTCAGGGCGTTTTCAAGGAAAATGGCAACATCGGTTTTATCGCTAAAACCTTGCCCGGCGAAACCGGCACGGCACGCCTGATCAAGGCCAAAAAAGGCGTGAAATTCGCCCGCCTTGAATCGGTGGATACACCCTCACCGGCACGGATTGCCGCTGAATGCCCGCACTTCAACGAATGCCCGGGTTGCCATTATTTGCACACATCGTATGACAACGAATTAGCGTTTAAGCAACAGTCCCTCGAACATCTATTACAGAAATTAGCCGCATCCAGCGAGGTAATGGAAGTGATTCCGGCAACCCAACGCTGGGCTTATCGCAATCGCATCCAGTTACATTATCGCGATAATAAAATTGGCCTGATTGATGGTCTAACAGATACCATTATCGAGATTCCACAATGCAAAATATTACGCGCGGAATTAAAACCCGAACTCGAAAAGCTGTATAACAAGGAATGGACAAAAACACATAAAAAGGAAGGCCACTGTGAATTGTATGTAAAAGATGGCGCCGTCAGCCTGCAATGGAACGAGAATTATTCCCACGGCGGCTTTACCCAGGTATATGATTCGATGAACGAGCGTCTGTGTCATGAAGTGGGCGATTTTTTACAAGAACACCATCCCGCAACATTACTCGATTTGTTTGCCGGCGATGGCAACCTGAGCAATCGGTACGCCGATAAAAATCAGGTACGACGTGTGATGGTTGATACCAACCCTAATTCGCATCGCGATTTTATCAGCCTGGATTTATTTGCCGATGGCGCGCTAAAAAGATTTCAGGCCAGGTGCAAGGAAAAAACCTTTGCTACCCTGCTACTCGATCCGCCGCGCAAGGGTTTTCCTGACATTAACGCCTGGGTAAAACATTTTCGCCCTGAAAATATGATCTATGTCAGCTGTAATCCTGCCACACTGGCGCGCGACCTGCTGTCGCTAAAAAGCAGCTACCGTATTAACAAGGTATTACTGATGGATTTGTTTCCCGGCACTTATCATTTTGAAACCGTGGTCTTTTTATCCTTTAAAAAGCATTAATCTTTTCCACTTATTATTGATGAGATTGTTATGTCAGAAGAAAAAAGCTTTAGCGTTAAACTGGAATTGTTAGAAAATTATTTATTCCAGATTGATTTTGGTGAATTCGGCGATTTGCTGAGCGATGAACCTGAACCATTGGGTAAAGGCGAAGGCCCTAATCCTGCACGCCTATTGGCTGCCTCGGTTGCCAACTGCCTGGCCGCGAGCCTTATTTTTGCCATTCGTAAGTTCAAGGAAGAGCCCGGTAAGGTTTCTGCCGAAGTGAAGGGCGCACTCACGCGCGTTGATGGCCGCTTTCGCATTGAAAAAATGCAGGTACAAATTCAACTGGGCACTACAGCAGATAGCTTGCCGCATATATCGCGCGTGTTAGAACAGTTCGAGGATTTTTGCATCGTTACACAAAGCGTACGCCAGGGTATTGCTGTGGATATTGAAGTGGTCGATAGTTCAGGGAACGTACTGAAAACAGCTTAATTGACATTGTGCTGTCGCTTTATCATGAGGCTTGTAAATTCTGATCCCATTATAATGCCAGCATTGTTGAATACGGATTAATTGTTTACACTGAACTGATTTGATTAATAACACCAACTATAAAATAGAAGGAACTTGCCAATGAATTCACACTCTCTTTCATTTTTCAGTCAATCCGGATTAGTCTTAAAAACACTGACTTTATGGCTGTGTATTGCATTTTCCCAATGTGCTACCGCAGAAAATCCAGACTCCAAAACTGATGCCGAACTTGATTACCGCATCACCCAGTACCTTCAGGAATACTACCTGAATGATGATTTCACATCTTCACTCACCACACACATCGGCTTAAAAATTCTGACAGAAAAAACAGTTGAGGGCTTGAAAAGCACCAGTATCTCCTACAGCACCAGCATTGAAAAAGTAGATGTTCTGGAAGCATACACACTCAAAGCCGATGGCAAAAAACTGGTCGTGCCTAAAGACAACTTCCAGTTGAAGATCAATAAAGGCAATAAGGATGGCGGCCCTGTGTATTCCGATCACACCAGCCTGACAATTGTTTTCCCCGATGTTGCGGTTAACGATACTGTTTATTTTGCTTACAAAACCACCCAGACAGAGCCCATGTTCCCCAAGCATTTCACTGCACAAGGCCTGTTCTATCGCCAATCTGCTTATGATGATGCAAAAGTTACTATCAATATTCCTGCTTCCCTCGAATTCAAACATCAAGTACGCGAAATGGATGAAACCATAAGCCAAAAGGGCAATCGAAAAGTGATTGAATTATCCTATAAAAATCCTGCACCCAAAAAGAACAAACGCACCGATTACTCAGTGTGGGATATGGAATCAGAACCCGGGTATGCGCTCTCAACCTTTAAAGATTATAAATCGATTGCGGCCGCTTATGGCGACAGGGCCTTACCGAAAGCCAAGCCTACAGATCGCGTTAAAAAGCTGGCAAAAGATATCATTGGTGATACACACAACAAAAAAGACAAGGCAAAATTACTCTATAACTGGGTAGCCTCTAACATTACTTATGCAGGGAACTGTATCGGCGTAGGCGCTGTGGTTCCGCATGATACCGATTTCATCCTGGATAATAAAATGGGTGACTGTAAAGATCACGCAACACTATTGCAGGCATTACTCGCTGCTGAAAACATTGCCAGCACCCAAGCCCTGATCAATTCTGGCAGCACATATCAATTACCAACAATTCCAATGGTTTCTTCAGTAAATCACGTAATCAACTATCTTCCGGATTTTAATCAATTTGTTGATTCCACCAGCCAGACAACCCCTTTTTCCATGCTGCCATTTTCCATCGCTGGCAAACCTGTTCTGTTAGTTGAAAAATTCCAGCCTGACATGAAAACACCGGTTCAAAAGGCTGGTGAAAATAAACAAGAAATGGAAAGTGTACTTAATATACAACCTGATGGCTCGGTAAAAGGTACGGTATCACTGAAATTGGCTGGCATTCCTGCCATATCAGCAAGGTCTGGCTGGCGCGACGTCACTAAAGAGCAGGAAAAAGAGTGGATCGAAGAGGTATTCGGCAACCAGGGTGCAAAAGGGATTGGCTCAGTCACCAAGGACGATCCAAAACCACTCGAAAGCACTTATAACTACAGCATTACTTTCGAGAAAAAAGGCTTTATTGAAGGTGCAGGAGCTGGTGCATTTTATATTAGCCCGGTCATTTCTACATCAGCTGGAATTTATTCAATGGTCGATTACCCGAATGAAACTTTTACTCATTTATCGACTTGCAGCAATGGTACATCGGTTGAAACCTATACCTATACATTTCCTGACACGATAACTGTGTTAGCAAAACCTGATAATTTCGAAATCAATGAACACTACCTGCATTTCAAGGCGACCTATAATCTCGACAAAAATATCCTTAAAGTCACTAAATCCATGGATGATTCGACACCCGGCAATGTTTGTCAACCGGACTTGCTAAACCAGCAAAGGGAAGTATTGATAAAAATAGCCGACAACCTGCGATCACAAGTAGTTTATAAAAAATAAAGATTCACTCTAGGGAAACTGCTTATTTAAACCATTCTACAATAAGCAGTTTTCGGGAGTAATCAGGGTAAAAGATAACAACTCGCAAACAAAACGGGCTTTTACAGACGCTATTAATCCCTGAAATTAGTAAACTGCAAAGGCTGTTCCAGTTCTGCACCGCGCAACATCGCCATCACTTCCTGTAAATCGTCACGCTTCTTGCCAGTAACTCGTACCTGGTCTCCCTGAATCTGTGCCTGCACTTTCATTTTTTCATCTTTAATGCGTTTCACAATTTTTTTGGCAAGATCCTGCTCCAGCCCGTTTTTCATCGTAACCAGTCTTTTAACCTGCTTGCCGGCGGTTTCCATCTCGCCCAATTCCATCGCTTTCGATTCTATATTGCATTTGATCAGCGCTGTCCTGAGCATATCTTCCATTTGCGTGAGCTGGAAATCGGATTCAGCAATCAGTGTGACCGTTAATTCCTTGCGCTCGAATTTGGCCGCAACACCCTTGAAATCAAAACGCGTATCAATGATACGTGCAGCCTGATCCACGGCATTGGTAAATTGATGAACATCAACTTCTGAAACAATATCAAATGATGGCATGGAAAATCCCTACTACAATTAAGTGAGTTAAAAGTGCTGCGAGTGACACCCTGCTGTGATTATGCCAATTAGCCTATAAAATTCAATGGGTTAATGTGGTTTACGCTATTCACTGCAGATTCGGCAAATATTGATAAATCATATAATGAAAAGAACTCCGTTGGCGAATAGTATAAAATGCGCGGCGTTTTTTTAAATTATGTTAAAGAGGTAAGGTTTTGAGCGATTTTCAAAGTGGTCAGCGCTGGATCAGCAATACCGAAGCAGCTTTAGGATTAGGCATCGTATCCAACGTCAGTGGCCGTCAAGTTACCCTCAGTTTTCCTGCGGCCGCTGAAGAACGTACTTACGCGACCAAAAATGCCCCTTTAACACGCATTATCTATCAAGCCGGTGACCAGGTTACCCATTTTGATGGCGATATTTATACCGTAGCGGATATACACGAAGGCAATGGCCTGGTGATTTACAAATGTGTCGGGACTGATGGCACTGAACATATCATGCCGGAAATCGAGCTCGATTGTTTTGTGCATTTCAATACCCCCAAGGATCGACTGCTTTCCGGCCAGATTGATCCACTCAAGTTTTTTGAACTGCGCTATCAGGCACTGAATTATTTGCGCGCCTACCAACAATCAGGTGCAGTGGGTTTGTTAGGCCCGCGTGTACAGTTATTGCCTCATCAATTGTATATAGCCCATCAAGTGGCAAACCGCATTGCTCCACGCGTGTTACTGGCTGACGAAGTGGGTCTGGGAAAAACCATTGAGGCGGGATTGATTGTGCACCAACAGCTGCAATCTGGCCTTGCAAGCCGCGTATTGATTCTGGTACCTGACAGTTTGCTGCATCAATGGCTGGTTGAAATGTTGCGCCGCTTTAACCTTAATTTTTCGGTACTCGATGAAGCCATTTGTACCGAACTCGGCCAAGACGACCAAAATCCGTTTGACAGCACGCAACTGGTGTTATGCCCGTTATCATTTTTGGTGAATAATTCAAATCGTTTTGAACAGGCTCTGGCTTGCGAATGGGATTTACTGCTGATAGATGAGGCACATCATCTGGAATGGCACGTCAATCATGCCAGTCCTGCCTATCAATGCGCCGAAGCGTTAGCCAACAAGGCCAAGGGCGTATTACTGCTAACCGCAACACCAGAGCAACTTGGGCTTGATAGCCATTTCGCGCGTTTACGCCTGCTGGATCCCGATCGCTACTATAATTTTGAAACCTTTGTGGCCGAAGAAGAAAAATATAAACCGGTTAATTATCTGGTACAAGAGCTGGCTCAGGCCGATGACATGCAACAACTTCCTGCCGAACTGGAAGAATACCTCAGCGAAAAAGAGTTAATGAATATCAACAAGGTATTTGATCGTGGCGACATTCAACAAGCGCGCGAACGAGCTATCAATGCCCTGTTAGACCGCCATGGCACCGGGCGCGTACTGTTCAGGAATACCCGCGCGGCGGTGCAGGGCTTCCCTGATCGTTTGCTACATAGTTATCCTTTGCATTTTAACGAAAGCCCTGCCATTGCAGCACCGATAAAAGACTGGTTACAAATTGAAACCATTCTGGGTTCTGACTGGCTGGCACTGGATGAAAGAGTACGCTGGCTGGAAAATTTCCTGAAAGAACACCGCAATGACAAACTATTACTGATTTGTGCAAAAGCCGATACCGCCATTCAACTGGAAGAACACTTGCGCTATAAAGAAGGCATTCGCTCTTCCGTGTTTCATGAAGGCATGAGTCTCATTGCCCGTGATCGTGCGGCCGCCTATTTTGCAGACAGTGAAGATTCAGCACAATTGTTAGTATGTTCCGAAATCGGCAGTGAAGGCCGCAATTTCCAGTTTGCCCATCATATCGTCATGTTTGATTTACCGTTGAACCCTGACCTACTGGAACAACGTATTGGTCGCCTTGACCGTATTGGGCAAACTAACGATGTGCATATTCATGTACCTTTCTATACCGGCACAGCACAACAGGTATTGGTGAACTGGTATCATCAAGGATTAAATGCCTTCGAACAAACCTGCACGGTCGGTCAACCAATCTATCAGGAATTTGAAGAACAATTATTAAGCTGCCTGCAATATGGCGATGAAATTGACATAAAGGCATTAATAAAAACCACTGCAAAACGCGCCCATGAACTCAGGTCTCTGATGCAACAGGGTCGTGATCAACTACTTGAAATGAATTCCTGTCGTCCTGCCGAAGCTGCGAAAGTGATTGATGCCGTTATTGCCAGTGAGCACCGGGAAGATCTTGAAGATTTTGTTGAGCAGTTTTGTGATCAGCTCGGTGTGAATATAGAGATGCACAGCCAACACACAGTTATTTTACATCCCAGCGAACACATGCATTCCGGCAATTTACCCGGGGTCGATGAAGATGGCATCACCGGTACTTACTCCAGGAATATTGCATTAAGCCGGGAAGATATTGCGTTTTTAAGCTGGGAACATCCGATTGTCAGCGGCGCACTGGATATGATTTTATCGGGCGACCATGGCAACACCGCCATGGCAACCATCCAGCTAAAAGCGCTGAAGGCAGGCACATTGTTACTGGAAGCGCTCTTTACGGTGGAATGCATTGCTCCCTCCGCATTACGGTTAAACCGTTATCTGCCTGCAACAGTTATCCGCACAGTTGTGGGTATTGATGGCAAGGATTTTTCTGGCGTCATTACCCACGACAAACTTAATGCCATGGTTGAGCGTATTCCCCTGCAAACAGCACAAGCCCTGGTTAAACAGGCGCGCCCGCAAATTGATCAACTGATACAACACGCGGAAAAAATCTCACAAGTTAAATTACCTGACATTATCAATGAAGCGCAAACATTAATGCTTAATGAACAACGCGTTGAGGTTGCCCGTCTTGAAGGCCTTGCACAGGTAAACCCGAATATTCGTGTCGATGAAATTATTGCGATAAAAGAAATGGCTGCGGATATTGCACATTGTTTATCGGAAGCGAAGGTAAGGCTGAATGCGGTACGTTTGGTGATGGCGATTTAGGATATTGTCGCGTTCAAGCCCGGCCTACTGTCTATTGCCTGGCGGGGGTTTAACTACCGCTAATGGTCTATCGGGCTTCAACCCGACAGACCACAAAACCCGGTTCATCAGTAAGCATTTTTATCGATAAACCCTTTTACAACCGTCAGCGCAATAATTTTCAGGTCAAAAAATATCGACCAGTTCTGGATATATTCCAGATCGTATTCAACGCGTTTTTCCATTTTATCCAGCGTATCTGTTTCACCACGCCAGCCATTGATTTGCGCCCAACCCGTAATGCCTGGTTTCACCAAATGCCGTAACATATAGCCATGAATGTTTTTACGATATAATTCATTATGTGCCACAGCATGGGGTCGCGGACCGACAATACTCATTTGACCCTGCAATACATTAATAAATTGCGGCAATTCATCCAGCGAGGTTTTGCGCAAAAATCCACCTAACGGTGTTATTCGACTGTCATTCTTTTGCGCCTGCGGCACATGAGTGCCATCCTCACATACCGTCATGGAGCGAAATTTCCACACACTGATTTCCTCGCCACCCACACCATAACGTCGCTGCTTGAAAAATATTGGCCCCGATGACGACAATTTTATCATCAGTGCTATCAATACCATCAACGGGCTTATCAACACCAGAATCAAACTCGCCAATACCATATCTTCCACCCGCTTTAACGCTGCACTTAAATCATCGTGCGGCGAATCAAATACACTGATAGCCGGAATGGTTCCTATGCGCGTCATCCGTGCATTCATCAGGTTAAAGGTAAAAAGATCCGGAATAATATGCACAGGTGTTGAACTGTCGCTCAATGCATCAACCAGACGCACTATGGTATCTTCTGCCGACATCGGTAAAGCGATAAACACTTCATCATAATGGTGTTTTTTTACCTCATCCACCAAATTCAGGAAACTATCAGCTTCTCTATCAGCTTCACTATTTGACAGACTATCAATGTCGTATTGACCTTTAATGACATAACCCATCCATTCATTATTTTTTATTTCTTCGATAAAGGCCTGGCCTGCCTTACTGGCACCGACAACAGCGATAAATCGAATATTGCGACCCTGCGAACGAAAATAGCCCAGTATACGCCGCATAAGCCAACGCGAGATCCCTAACATAATAGGCGTGGCGATAATCCATACACCGATAACCACCCGGGAAAAATAATCAGAAACTTTTAATGCCCACCCCAAAAGCACCAATACAACCATGGTGACAAACCACACCTTTATGAGGCGTGATAAATGACGATTGAGCTGGTCTGAACGCCAGGAATCATAAAGATGGGTATTGATCGCTGTGATATAGAAAATCACCACACCGGCAATCATCACGAGCGCATAAGGACGTGAAAATTTATCAATGCTGTTTTGATAGAGAATAAATGCAGTGAGAAATGTAAAACATATAATGCCCGCATCAAGCAAAATCTGGATAAGGCCAATCAAACGATGATTGCTGCGCAAATAACCCTGTGACATCAAATCATCTCTCTGCTTAACCATTTACGATCGACCATACGTATCTTCATAACGCACTATATCATCTTCACCCAGATAACTGCCTGACTGGATTTCGATCATTTCGAGAGGAATCGCGCCTGGATTTTCAAGGCGATGTTTAACGCCTAACGGAATATAAGTGGATTGATTTTCAGCCAGCAGTATTTGTTCGTCGCCCCGCGTGACCAATGCCGTACCCGATACGACAATCCAGTGTTCTGCACGATGATGATGTTTCTGTAATGACAATTTTTGACCAGGACTAACAACGATACGCTTCACCTGGAAGCGCTCACCCTGGTCAATGGAATCATAATAGCCCCATGGCCGGTATACCTTGCGATGCAACTGGGTTTCACTGCGATTTTGCGTTTTTAGTGCACTGACAATGGCCTTCACATCCTGAACCCTGTCTTTGCTGGCCACCAGAATGGAATCGTCAGTTTCGACAATCACCAGATTATCAATACCAATGGTGGCGATCAGCTTTCTATCTGACTGTATGTAATTATTATGGCAATCATGTGCCAATACATCACCGCGACAAGCATTACCGTGAACATCTTTGGCGGCTATTTCCCACAAGGCTGACCATGAACCCACATCGGACCAACTGGCATCCAGCGGAATCACTACCGCCTTATCGGTTTTTTCCATCACTGCATAATCAATGGAATTATCCGGGCAGGCAGCAAACGCCGCTTCACCCACACGCATAAAATCCAGATCCTTGACAGCATCCGCCATGGCCTTTTGGCATGCCGCCAATATATCGGGTGCAAATTTGGCCAGCTCCTCCAGAAATACACTCGCCTTGAATGCAAACATACCGCTATTCCAGAAATATTCGCCACTGGCAACATACGCCTGGGCCGTCGCCAAATCCGGTTTTTCTACAAACTCTTTTACTGCTCGCGCTTCACCTTCGCCTTGCGCCCGAATATAGCCATAACCGGTTTCTGGCTGGGTAGGAACGATACCAAAAGTCACCAACTGGTTCGCCAGCGCGGCCTTTTCAGCAGCCATTATCGCCTTATGAAAAGCATCATGATCAATAATCACATGATCCGCTGGCAAGATCAGCAATACTGGATCATCACCATTGGCACGCGCCTGTAATGCCGCCAAAGCGACTGCTGGAGCAGTATTGCGTGCCGCAGGCTCCAGAATGATGGCAGATGTTTCCAGATTGAGCATACGGGTTTGTTCAGCCACCATAAAACGATGATCGTTATTACAAATCACCATGGGCTTGGCATTGGCAATACTGCCTTTCAAACGACTTAGCGTTTCCTGCAACATGGTTAATTCAGAAACCAGTGGCAAAAATTGTTTGGGGTGTAAACTGCGTGAATAGGGCCATAGCCTTGTGCCAGAGCCGCCAGAGAGAACAACAGGAATCATGAAAGCGCCTTTACTACTTATTTTTATAATAGAATTGCCTGCAATATAGCGTTTGCATTGGGTTTGTTCAATCACAGAACCGATGAAACAAAACCGGCCAATTATCATTCATTCCTGGTAATTTCCTAAACCTGGCAAATATTTGCCCCTCGATTTCTGTTCCCCAATTTTAAGGTTGCATTAAGGTATCTATGATACTTTGGTCATCGTGGTGATTGGTGGATAAGGTTGGATAACACGGCCTGCAGGCTGTCATAATTACCTGTTACTCATTACCGCGTTTAAGTCTTTGCATACTGGCACAACGCTTCATTATTTAAAAAAATGGCTGTAAAAATGCGTATACCGAACATCAAAACAAATGGATTGGCTTTACTCAATACTACAAGGCCAGGTTGGGTTTTACCCGTCCTTGTCGCCTTATACATCACCTTTTTCTTCAATACCCATATTTACCCACTCGTCACCCTATTTCATCCAATAGAAAAACCCCTGGATGTTCTGTTCTTTGCGTCTATTACTTTTGTCATGTTTTATCTCGTGCATTTTATCGCAGCCGCTTTATCAGTTGGCAAATGGCAAAAAGGCTGGCTTATTTTTTTACTGGTCATTTCCGCGGGCATTTCCTATATCAGAAGTGAGTTCAATGTCCTTTTTGATGAAACCATGATCCAGAATGTTGTAGAAACCGATGTCCATGAAGCCAGTGAACTTGTTTCAATTTCATGGGTATTTCACATTATTCTTTTCGGCTGTGTGCCCGCCTTTATCTTAAGTAAAATCCCCGTTAAAAAGCAGACATTGACTAAAGATATCCTGCACCGTTTTTTCACTATTTCGCTGCTCACTGTAGTGCTTCTGTTAAGCATCTTTCCTTTCCTGGAAAGCTATGCATCGTTATTGAGAAGCAACCGGTCATTGAAAGAAAACATCGTTCCCACCGCATTCCTGCATTCCACTTACCTGTATTTTAAAAACACTTTACCCGTGTCGCAGCGAACTCTGACCACCATTGGCACTGATGCCGTAATGCCTGAACAATTAAAGTCCGGAAAAAAAATCGTTATGGTAATAGTGGTAGGCGAAACAGCGCGTACGGCCAATTTCTCGCTGGCCGGATATCCACGCCAGACCAATCCCTTGCTACAAGAACGATCAAATAGCAAAAAAGATATTTTGTTCTATCCTGAATTTTATTCCTGCGGCACCACGACATCCATTTCAGTGCCTTGCATGTTCTCGGCATCCACTCGAAGTGATTTCAATAGTGCCGATGAGGATTATAGAGAGAACCTGCTTGATGTTCTTGTCCATGCCGGCCTGGAAGTATTGTGGATAGATAATAATTCCGGCTGTAAAGGTGTATGCGCCAGAATCACTTACAAGGATATGCGCGGCAGAACCGATGACCCTTCGTGTAACCGTTATGGATGCTCAGACAAAATGCTGGTAGAAGACCTGGAGGAAAAGATAAATTCTTCCCATGAAAATATCGTTATTGTACTGCATCAAAAAGGAAGTCATGGCCCCGCCTATTACGAACGCATTCCCAAAGACAAGGAAATATTCACTCCTGTTTGCCGTACCAGCCAATTACAGAAATGCGCACATGCCGACATTGTTAACAGTTACGACAATACTATTGTGTACACCGATTTTATATTGGATGGCATTATCAAAACCCTGGAAAAACATAATACTGAAAGGGATACTGTCATGTTTTATGTCTCTGACCATGGTGAATCCCTCGGCGAAAATGGCCTCTATTTACACGGTATGCCCTATAGCATTGCTCCTGACACACAAAAACACATTCCGGCTATCTTGTGGCTTTCCCAAGGATTCCAGCAACGCATGAATATTGATTTCGAATGCCTGCGCACTCACAGTGTAGAAAAATATAGCCATGACAATATGTTCCACACCATGCTGGGATTACTCAACATCAAAACCTCGGTTTATAATTCCCAATACGACATCTCCAAACCCTGCCGGAAAACGCATTAAAACAACCTCTCGATAGTTTAAGGAACCTGTGAATAACACCCTTTTGTTATTCTGAGCGCAGCGAAGAATCTTTTATTTCAAGCAGTTAGTTTTCTCACGAAGCCTACCCTGAACTTGTGAAGGGTTCGAAAGACAGCTTTGCAGAGTTTCTTCCAGGGTAATCGCCAATCTTTTATAGAGCTCCGAAAGATATCGGGCTTTCAAGACAAAGCGATATATCACTGCACGTTGAACATTTCAGTGTATTTTTTAGCGGATGCCTCGCGTTTATTAATGTCTTTGATAATTGCACCCGGCTGAATGGATGGGCTTACAGAAGCGCTGACAGCCACTGTACCTTCTGCATTATATTTAATATCCAGCAACTCGATATTAAATACAAAACCATATATCAATGTTGTTAGAAGCAACATAACTTTTACTGCTCGACCAGGGTCAGCCAGCAAAACCCACAAAGGGAATATGATAAACAGTAATGGCAGAAGATAGGACATCTCAAGCGGAATCTTGAAAAACAATAACTCCTGGATGAATACCATCAGCAAACCTGTGATAACCATTATTTGTCGTGGAACACGGAATGAACAATGAATACACGCCTGGAAAATACCATAAACAATAACCATTACAGGCAACACACCAAACAGGTAAATATTCTTGTAAACGAAACGGCTAAGGTGATCTATCCAGTTAAAATCAGCCATGAAATAAGTTAAAAAAGCTAATGAATTGTTGGCGGCAATGTACGAAGGCACATAAAATAAAACCGTCAGGAATACCGCTAAACACATGGAAAAAATCGTGCGTCTGAATGCAATCCTGTCCTGATTCATATACACATCGTGAAGAAAATACAGGCATAATATTGCAACAATAATGCTGTTAGACAAACGAGAACCAATACCCAGCGCAAACAATATGCCTGCCCAGTAAGGCCATCGCTTCAGATAATAAAAAACACCGGCAATGATAAAAAAAATGCTGTAGATATAGTCGATAGTCGATGTAGCCGCAATCACAAAAACAGGATTAAACGCTACCATTAGTGTCAGGAAACGCGTATCGCTTTCACCATAATATTCAGACAGCAAACGCCAAAAATACATCATGCTTAAGGTAGCCAACAATGCCGAGCAGGCATTAGTCAAATAAAACCCTCCCGCCAGGCTTAATCCCCCGATAATGATCTCGGGTATCAAATAACCCGGCATTCTGGAAGGGAAATACTCACCTCCGTGCAGCAGGTTTCGCCCTGAATTGATCATGCCATAGGTATCCCAGTCGTTTCCATACCCGGAAAAACCAATAGCGAAGTAAAGTACAAACAGCGCTGCAAATAACCAAAATGGGAGATTTTTAAAAGATACTGGCAATGAACAAACCCCTGTCAAGCTGTGGCATTTTTATTATTTATGCGCGACTATAATTAACCGTTAATACCACCAACCCGTATAAAGGAAGCTTGACTGTAAATATGAAATCTGGGATATGGTAAAAAATGACTCATTCACCCAATTCACACATGCTAACAGGATGATAATATTGACTAATCCCTCGTTCAGGACAAAAACCTAGGAACGGAAATCATCCTGATGCAATAAAAACCATTCATAGGTATTTTCCAGGCCACTTTTCAAATCGATACCGGCCTTCCAGCCCAATCTTTCCAGGCGTGAAACATCCATCAACTTACGAGGTGGGCCATCGGGCTTGCTGGCATCAAACACCAGTTTGCCCGAGTAGCCGACCACATCCTTAACCAGCTGCGCCATTTCGCCAATCGTCACATCAACACCGGTACCAATATTAATATGGCTTAACATAGGCGCGGTATTGTCCAGATACGTTTTTTTATCGAGCAACATCACATGCACACTTGCAGCTGCCATATCATCCACATGCAAAAATTCACGCATCGGCTTGCCCGAACCCCACACTGCCACTTGCTCGGCCTGCATCACTTTCGCTTCATGAAAACGACGAATCAATGCGGGTATCACATGACTGTTTTCCGGATGGAAATAATCATGCGGCCCATAAAGATTGGTAGGCATTACCGAACGATAATCCGTGCCATATTGGCGATTATAAGACTCACACAATTTAATGCCGGCAATTTTGGCAATGGCATAAGGCTCGTTGGTAGGCTCTAACACACCCGTCAATAACGCGCTTTCGGTCATGGGCTGTTGTGCCAGTTTAGGGTAAATACAGGAGCTACCTAAAAACAATAATTCCTGGCAACCCGACTGATAAGCCTCATGGATCACATTCGCTTCAATCATCAGGTTCTGGTAAATAAAATCGGCTGAATAGGTATTATTGGCATGAATCCCTCCTACTCTCGCCGCCGCCAGCACTACATAATCAGGCCGCTCTTGCTGCATAAAGTTATGCACTTGTTGCTGGTTACATAAATCCATTTCAGCATGAGTGCACGTGACAATATTTGTAAAACCCCTGGATGACAACTGGCGCACCATAGCAGAACCTGCCATGCCACGATGACCTGCCACATAAATTTTACTGCCAGACGTTATCACTGTTTATTCTCTCGAAGTAGAAACATCAAAACCTTCACGCTTTAATAATGAATGGCGACGCGCCTGGTCCAGATCAAAGGCCACCATCTCTTCAATCATCTCATGCAAGGTAGTGGTGGGCACCCAGCCCAGTTTTTCTTTCGCCTTGGTAGGGTCACCTAACAGGGTTTCCACTTCTGCAGGGCGGAAGTAACGCGGATCAATACGCACTATTACGTCGCCGGCCTTGATGGCAAATTCAGATGCCCTCACCTTGGCTTTATCGTTAACACTGGCCACGATGCCTATCTCGTCAACGCCCGTGCCTTCCCAGCGCAGCGCGATACCCAGCTCTTTTGCGGAAAACTCGATAAATTCACGCACGCTATATTGCACACCGGTGGCAATCACAAAATCTTCCGCCGTTTCCTGCTGCAACATCAACCACTGCATTTCGACATAATCCTTGGCATGCCCCCAGTCGCGTTTGGCATCCATATTGCCCATATACAGGCAATCTTCCATCCCCAGTGCAATATTGCTTAAACCACGGGTAATCTTGCGGGT
>CAZTZY010000043.1:0-24488 GCA_964617765.1 uncultured Spongiibacteraceae bacterium | reverse complement strand
TTTGCAGTTTGATTTATATATGCAAATGTTAAGTGTTTTACCGTGTGGAGTGAAATTATGGCTTCAGTGTCTTTAGGCAAATCGACCTATATTAGAAAACGCGGGAATTCAGCGGGTATCAATCTAAGTGCTCAGGCATTGGCTGTCTCCGGGTTGACGATAGATTCTGCGGTGATTATTGAAGCAAGAGAGGGTGAAATCATTATTAAGGCAGCAAAACCTCCAATGACTTTAGAGTATTTGTTAGCTAATTCTCCAAAGGCAAAGCTGAAGCAAAGCAACAAGGATTCAGGATGGTTTGATGATGATCATCGCGGCATGGAATTAATATAAAAATGGCATATTGGTTTTTTCAAATCACTAATACTTTGCCATGCTATGCTAAAGAAGTGAGTGTTTCAGGAAAGAAATGAATCTTAACAGGGAGTAGCTATGATGTATTAAATACGATCTTTAAGCCTGACTTAGTGAATTCGTCAGGCTTAACAGGCAGGTTGATTATTTAAAAAGGGATATCATCATCCGGGAAATTGTTGTCAAACGGTGTTGGCGCTTGTTGTGGTATTTCATTGTTAGTTTTGATGGGATCAACCTTCCAGGCCTGCAAGGTGGTAAAACATTTTTCAGGTTTTCCATTGCCAGACCAAAGACGGCCAGTCAGATTAAATTGCGTCTTGATTTCATCGCCGATTTTGTACGAATCCATCAGGGCACACTTATCTTTAATCAACTCCAGGGCTACATAGTTGGGATAGGTGGGATTTTCACCTTCGCTTGTCAGCAGAATAACAAACTCTCTTTTGGTGAATCCATTACTACCAAATTCTGTGGTGGCTCCAATGGAATGGATCTTCCCTTGTATTTCAAAGCTTATCGACATGATATTTTCCTCAAGGATTTATTGGTTGTATTCGATTAATGTGTTGGGTCTGGGCATAAAGCATGTGGCTTATTTTGATCATTTGGTAAGTGCTCAGAAGAAGGCCTTCAGTGTATGCCATGTGGGTAATATGTGTTTGAAGAATTTTTGAAAATGACATCAAGTTATATCTTTTTATGTGTAAAGATTAATTTAGCGGTCACATGTACTGTTCCAGTAAATATTGGGCAAAGGAAGCGAATCGTTTTTAGGCTTTTATTAATTGAAAAGTTATTTGAATGTAGGAAAAAAACTTTCAATCGAATGGGAGAATTCGCAGTATTTCAATGTTAAAATATTCCCCAGAAAGCAAGGATTTAAATGCGGATGGTCGGTGGTTCGACTCCTGAATTGTTTTCGGTTTTTTTTAATAAAATATCAGAAATCATCAAGCAGATTTTTGTCAGTTAAAACAGTTTAAAATTTTTTGAAATGGGTTATCGTCAGTTATCAAAAAATAATTTTGAAAATTTTGAGACGTTTTATTAAAAATATTTATTGTAAGCCAGACACCATCAAATAGTACCCAATAGGGGGTATTTCTGGGGGTATGTCAAAAAAATAGAAAAGACAAATTCCTTGATAATTATAGGGTTGCTGGCACTTTTCGACTCCTTCCTGGGCACCATATCGTAATCTTCCGAAGTCTCAGGAAGCCCTAAAGCCAGCGTAATTGCTGGCTTTTTTGTTTCTGTCATCTATTTTCAGTCTTAGCTAAACCCATAGTAACCCATCATAGTTGGGGCACATTTGGGGGTATCTGGCAAAATCGTTGGGGGTACTTTTATGAAAGTACCCACAGACACACTTACCGATTTTGAAGCTCACCATGCCAAGGCAAAAAAGGCCTATATGCTACTTGATGGCGGAGGCTTGTAACCTGAAATGCACCATATCGAAATCTTCCATAGTGCCGGGAAGAAAAGAAGTCAGCGTAATTGCGTGCTTTTTGAATATGGCATTTTTCTATTTCACTGCTTATGCTTTAAATATTCCCCCCAGTCCTTAATAAATACAAAAAGTAATAAGAAATTTTTCCTTTATGCCATTTTTTGTCTTATAAAAAGATTCCCTGACAAATTATGTCAGTTATAAACTGTAAAAAATGGAATCATTTCGTTTTAATGAATCGACCCCTAATAAAAAATCAATAATTTCAATCAGTTAAATAAACTTTGAGTTTATGTGGGTTTGTTGGCATACATTATGCGAAGTAAATCACAGTTAGATCAGATTTACGGAATATGTGACTGATAATGGATGGAGGGAATGGATGAAAAAGAAATCTAGAAGTTTGGGTTTTGTATTGGGTCGAGTGATATTTCTTTTTGTGTTAGCGAGTCAGGCTATAGCACAAGATTGTGAGTTATTGAAAACATCAACACACAACCAGATTCAGGAAATTGGGAATGATCTGTCCAAGGTATTAAATCGTGAGCAGTATGAGGGCTCTATAGAAAAACGGTATGATAAAGTTGAAGTTTTACTGAAAACAGCTAATGAATGTCTACATACGAAAAAAAATAAAGACTGGGAAAGAATAAAAGAAATCCTCACGGAACTACGTTCTAACGCAAGAACACTGGTATTCACTAAATATGAAAACTGGATGCAAATAAAAGAAAAAGATTTGTCATTATTTCAAAAGTCTACAGCCAGAAATCTCCCGAAATCAGAAACCATGGAAAATCAGAAGCCAGCTTCAAAATTAAAGTGAATGGAGTGGTTCCGAATTATGCTTTGTTAGTTCATTGGAACATTGAAGCGTTCAATATAAAACGCAAATCTATCCAGTATTTGTTGTTCTGTTAGTCCAAACTCAGAAAAATCATAAGCATGTTTGCCGTGTTTTCCCATCGGGTGATCAGCAGCATATTGCTGGATGGCTTTTTCTGCGGCAGGTGACATCGGTATTTTGAAATAATCATAAATACGATCAACGAGCTGCACAGGGTTGCTGACAAAGTCATTGAATTGTAAATCCAGGATGCGAGTTTCATCCATTTTTGCGCGTTGTTGCAAGCTGCTTTCCACTTTGCGAGCGAGATATTCCATCACCACTACTCCAAATTCTTTTTTATCATAGATACGATCCTTGAGCATGGCTGCCATCATGCTGGCATAAGAGGTCACAGCCTCTAACGGATTGCGGTGAGTGATAATAATACAGGCATCGGGAAACATTTCGGTGATGATGTCGAGCGCCCATAAATGTGCGGGTGATTTTAACAGCCAGCGATCGCCAGGCCGTTGCCATTGCAACATACGCAGTAAATCTGCGTAATAATGATAGCTGGGGCGTAAATCATGTTGCTGGAACCATGAACCATAAGGCTCCATCATGGTTTCAACGCCAAATTGCACATCCTGGAAAGTATGGTTCAGCAAATGGATGCATTCTTCAGGAGTATCGGCGGTGGTGTGGTGAATCTTGCTGAAATCGGGATTGATTTTGTTTTGCTCTTCTTGCCAGGCTTTCATCATTACATAACGCGGGTCGGGTTTGCCGTGTTCAAAATTATCGCAGGGCGAAGGGCTCATGCCTTCCCATAATTTCAATGGCCTGGCTTGTGGATCATTGGCTAACAGGTTCAGTAAAGCGGATGTTCCGGTGCGTGGCAAGCCGGTCAGGTACATCGGCTTGATAATCTTTTCTTCACGAATTTCGGGATATTTTTTGAAAGCATCTTCAATGCGCAAACGTTCGGCCAATAAATCCACTACGCGCCGCCTTGCTCGTTTGTGGCCTTTTTCGGTATAAGCACAAGAATCATAGGTTTGCAGCAAGACACCCAGTCCTTCCATAAAATCTGGTTTGCCGAAATCTTCCAGATGCGCTTTAGCCCTTGCATCGGCAAGAACACCCTCAATATCAAAGTGAATATCAGTCATATGTGTTCTCTATTTATTAAAATATTCAGGATAAATCAGCCAGTTTAACCAGTTGTGTAACTGGGTCAGGATGCGTTTCTGCGCGAATCCAGCGTACACACATCGTGCCTTCATTGTGTTCGCAGGTGTTCATCCAGTTATCGACAGTGATGCCCAGATTCGCAGGATTGGTTTTGGCAATCACAATACGCACAGAGCCATCGGCTTGGTATTTTGCGGTGTGTTTATTCAAATGCACTGGGTAATAACGGTAGTCGAGGCTTTCTAGCCAGTAATTGCCCAGCTGTAAATTCCAGAAGTCACATTGAGGCGGTGTCAGGTGAATTAACAGCGCTTCATCATCAGCAATATTGAAATAGCTGTGGTAGTAGGCGATGTTCGGGTCTCCGCCTGCCTGTAAGGCTTTTTGCGGGCTGAAGCGTGGTAATAAATTGGTATGTTTTTTAAAATCTTCCGTCCACTGACGGAATAAATCAGCGGTAGCCAGTGCAAAAAAGGCGGCACTTTTCAGTGCGTGATCCATGCGTGCGGGATCAAACGGGCGTGGGCAATTTTCGCCATCAATACGTTCAATTTTTACATCGGCAGGAATTTCTTTTTTGTGGTCGAGGCGCGTCTGGCGTACTTGCACCAGTTTTGTTTCAGCACTCATAGGCAGCCAATTGCCCTTTTCAGGTTTTTCGCAGGCCACAATAATCTCGAACGAGCCGTCAGCACTAATCAGCATATCCGCAGCTTCGAGATAACCTGTCGTATCCAGCGTTCCGGTTTTGCCATAACCGCCGGCCTGGCTGCCAAAACCGAGATAATGCACAGTGCCACGCTTGCCGGTGATGCGATAACGGTATTTACCACTTACCGGTGCGGCAAGATAAATATTATCCGGGTTATCCATGCCCATCTTGATGGTTTCATGCACGGCACGCCGGAATTCAGGCGCAGTGTTATCGGTAGTTTCTACAAAAGATTCCAGTGCCGAACGTGTAAGGCGGGTCAGGTAGCGCCAGCCTTCGGCCCTGTCCAGTGCATTGTCAGGAGCATTTTCCGCCATAATGACTTTACGGCCAGCCTCTTTTAAACCATCACAAAATGCATCCCAGGAACTGCCGTCGATGACACTTGCCAAAGCTTTTTCTTTATCGTTCATGGTAGGTTCCTTGTATTGATGCGCGGCTATACTTAATGCTGGGTTATCTTAAATTCGTGGTTATGGTGCTGCAACCCGCCAGTCTGCAATACATCCTTTTGGGTGAGATTCACATTGGCTTTTGTAGGTCGGGTTTTCGCTTGACAGGTCGGATCCAGGTCCGACCTGCAAGGATCATACAATTTTTATAAGATATGAAGTTCCAGGCCCAGGGTTTTCAATTCCTCTTTATGTGCATCATTCGAGATAACGCCAATCGAGGCATTTTCAGGTTTTAAATAAGTCGCCGTTACCCGTTTTAAATCATCTAGCGTCACGGCAAGGATTTTCTGGCGAAAGGCTTGTCGCTGTTCAGGTGTGCGGCCAAATAACTGGTTATGGAAAGCATGTTTGGCTTCGCCGGCCGGTGAGGCGGGTTTATCCAGGCTGCTGATAACCCCCAGAATGGCTTCTTCGAGTTGTGCAGGTTCGTGCGGGTTATCTAACATCCATGATATGGATGCATCAAAATCATTGAGTGTGCCGGTGATGCGTGGATCACGATAAGAATAAAAACGGAACGCGGCAATATTGGTATCTTGTGAAGCCCCGCTGCCGTAAGCACCGCCTTTTTCACGGATAGCAGTATGCAGGAAACCATTGCGTAAAAACCCACCCAGCACTACTAATGCCGGCGCATCGGCATGATCGCTCGCTACCGTAGGATAGGCCTTGGCACAGAAGTTAACCTGGCTATTGGCTAACCATGCCTTTCTGGATTGCCCGCGCACCGGGTTAAACGTAATGCTTCCGGTATTCACCGGGTTGTTTTGCCACAAGTTCTGCAAACTGGATTCAATGGCCTGTTGATGTTCTTTTTCACTGACGCTCAGTATCTGTATTGGCATCTTCAACATTTGTTGATGAATGTCATTCAGTGCCGTGGCGAACTTTTCCAGCTGTTGCGGATTTTTCAGGGAGTCGTCCAGCTGTTTAATGGCTTTGATACCCTGCATGCCGCCCCACGTTTCATTCCATTGTGCTAACGGGCTCATTAATGCGCTGGCAGTATTCATCGCCAGGCCATGGCCATTGTTGGTAATGCCATTTTCCTTGCGCAAACGCGTTTGGCTAATCAACTCACTGATACGTTTGGTCTCATCAAAACGTGCCTCTGTGAGAGTGGCTTTTAACAATTCAGCCATCGCCGCCTGGTTGCGTGCCAATGCCTTGGCAGACAGTATCATATAACCAATCACATGCTGTTCGCTGTCAACACCGCCGCGCAACGAAGAATAGGCGCTGATGTGGCCAACTACAGCACTTTGCCAGTTCTGCACATCGGTAAAGGGTTTGCTGCCAATACCCACTTCCGTTAAACATTGTGTATACAAAGGCAGGTAGCCGAGTAATTCCTCGCTTAATGCCGGTATAGGCAGGATTAATTGCTGATAGACAATACCGTTAGTGCCCTGGTGATAGCTGTGTAACGGGATTTTATGCACACTGGATTGCGAACCCTGGGCAATTTTCAGTGAAGGCGGTACATCATTTAAACCTACCTTTGGCAAGATATTCGGGTCATCAACCTGTTTTTGGCGCTCGGCCAATGCACGGGCTTTGGCGATGATGGTTTCCGCTTCACTATCACTCAATGAAGCGCGGATTTTAGTTAACAAGGTATTTTCTGCGGCTTGTTTGCGGTGTGACAGTTCAGTATCGGGTTTTAACACCAGGCGCACACGGTGCTGGTTGTCCAATAATAAATTATTGATCAGGTTTTTCACATAATCGGGTTGTTTTATCGCAGCACGTACTTCTTCGAGTGCCGGTTCCAGGTTCAACAGGGAAACAGGGTCGCCACGATGGGTAATGCTGGGTAATGCCGTTAGTATCAGTTGCAAGCCGTAGGGATAACCATCGCCGCTGATTTCGCGTTGTGACAATTCCATTTGGTGAACGATCGATTCCAGCCTTTCCTGTGGCAGGCCTTCATCAGCCACTTTTTGTAACAAGGCCAAAACTTCCTGCTCGAACTGTTCGGCATGTTTTACTTCCGAGCCAGCTATACCACACACAAAAACCAGTTCATGGTAACTGTCTTCCATACCGCACAGCGGGGAAGGAGCTGTACCCAATTCTGTACTTTCAAGATAACTCTGCAAAGGCGAAGCGCTGTTTTCCATCAGGATATAACTGAGCAACTGCGCACTTAATACATCTTTCAGTTCCGTGTTTTGACCTAATAACCATGCCAGCATAATGTGGGTTTGTTCTTCGGTGTTTTCAGTACCATCGAGCGCATAGGCTTCTTCGGCCTTGATCGGTGCATTATAACGTTTTTCATCAGGTATAGAGATCGTGTGGTCACTGGCAGTAAAATGGGCCAGGGCTTTTTCTTCAAAATGGCGCTGGTGTTCAGCGGCAGGAATATCACCATAGGTCATAAAAATCGCATTGCTCGGGTGATAATGCTTTTTATAGAACTGCGTGAGTTCTTCGTAGCTTAAATCGGTGATGTATTCCGGATCGCCACCGCTGTTGTAATGGTAAGTGGTGCTGGGGAATAAATGTTTACACAGCGTTTGCCATAATACGGAATTCACCGAACTCATGGCGCCTTTCATTTCATTAAACACCACACCCTTGAATTCCAGTTTTGAATTTTTATTCTCAGGTTCGCTAAACTCCAGGCGATGACCTTCCTGTAAAAAATCGAGTTCATCAAGACGCGAGAAAAACACGGCATCAAGGTACACATCCAGCAGGTTGTTGAAATCCTTGCGGTTCTGGCTGGCAAACGGATAGGCCGTCCAGTCGTTGCTGGTGAAGGCATTCATAAACGTATTCAATGAGCGGCGTGTCATCATGAAAAACGGGTCACGCACCGGATAATTCTTGCTGCCACACAAGGCAGTATGTTCAAGGATATGTGCCACGCCCTTGTGATCCATCGGTACGGTGCGCAAAGCCACCAGAAAAACATTCTCGGGGTTATCGGCCACCATGTGGTAATGGATAGCGCCTGTCGCCGTATGGCGATATTCTTCGACGGTGGTATTCAAGGCACTGATAGCGACAGAACGAATCCATTGAAAAGCGGGATGATGATGGGCAGTAGACATAGAAATCCTGGAAAAATGAATAAAAGTAATGGCGCATAGGTTAACACAGCTCATTTATCGGGTGTAACAGTAAAAAAACAAGTACAAAAGCACAAAATTAGAAGTAAATCATGGCGTTGTTGAAAGCTTATTTTATACTTCAGCCATCAAGATGAATTCATTAGGGAAGTAGACCCGTGTCGGATACCTCGTCACAGAACCAGCAACTCAAACAACAGTTTCGCGAACTGATTGCCAAGGCAATGAACAACCAGGCAATACTTGAACGTTTTCAACAGTTTGAGCTGGCAATGCTGTCAGCTGACAACCTCGCCGACCTGATTGAAACCCTGTTGTATACCTCCATTCGCCATTTCACCCTTTCAGATTGTCGCCTGGTCTGGTTCGACAGGGAGCAAGAGCTGCGCCTGTCATTAAGTGATATCACCCTGAAACAATGTGGTCATCGACTGGTATTCAACAGTTTGATCACTGATATTGAAGGCATTTTTCTGGGGCAATACAAACCCGTATTAAAACCCCTCAGCGAACAAGAGAAACCACACTGGTTCCCGGGTAAAACGGTGGTGCAATCTGCCGCGTTTATTCCCTTGCTGTGTGGTGGAGTGCTGGCCGGATGCATCATCCTCGGCAGTTCGGAAGAAAGTCGTTTCACTTCCGATAAGGCAGTGGATTTTATGGGGCATATGGGCCTTATCGCCGCCATGTGTTTGCAGAACAGCGCCAATAAAGAATGCATACGCCGGTTAAGTATGATTGATAACCTCACGCAGGTGAAAAACCGCCGTTGTTTTGATGATGATATCAGTAAGGAAGTCGCCCGCGCCCAACGCGCCAGCCAGCCGCTATCGTGTTTATTTATCGATGCCGATTTTTTTAAAGCGATTAACGATAACTATGGCCATCAGGCCGGTGACGCTGCCCTTTGCGCTTTGGCCAATTGGGTTAAGTTGCAATTGCGTGAAGGCGATCATCTCGCCCGTTACGGCGGTGAAGAATTTGCGATATTGCTGCCTGAATGCGATGCTGATCTTGCCTATCAGGTGGCCGAACGCATTCGTACCTTCGTTGAACAACAACAAGTCGAATTTGAAGATATCTCCCTGTGTATAACACTTTCCATTGGTGTTTCTACCTTCGATGGAAAAATCCACAAGCAAGCCCATCGCGAACAGGTGGTTAAAGCACTCTTAGGCCAAGCCGATGCCGCTGTTTACGATGCCAAACAAACCGGCAGGAATCGCGTGTGTGTACGCGAGTTTGGTTTGTCGGGTGAATCGTTGATTGTGCAGTAGTGCAATGTGTTTGAATTGCAGCTCACTAAAGTAGTTTAACGCCTTCAATTACGTAGAGACGTTGCATGCAACGTCTCTGTCTGGCAAAAATTGCGCAGAATCGTATTAAAGTACTGGCTCATCGGTGTAAGAATTGATGATAGACAAGTGCCAGATTGGAAGCTTTGGATTAGCAGGGTTGTATGAATTCAATACTAAAATAGTGTTAATGCGCCAGATTTTTACTCTGGCACGAATGGCACTTATTTTAGCCTCCACTATGAAATAGGGGAGACTAAATATGCGCTACATTTTACAACAATAGGGGTCGGGTTGAATTAATTTTGACCAATCACAGGCACTTTGTCAGACCTGTACATTAATCAATCCTCGCACCCGCATTAAACTGCGCGGTAAGCATGCTTAATAACCACACATCACTTTCATTGACATGAACAGCACATACCGATTCCGGTAGTTAATCTATCCAGCGGCAGCCTGACCAACGATTTTGCAGTGCGCCAAGCTCTTGCTCTTTGCAAAGTTTCGAATTCAAATCCATTTATCTTTACCAGATATCAATAGCGTCCCTATTAAAACCTGATTTCACCCCTTGTTTTATCATCAAACCGTCAAGCCGCTGTCTTGCCAATAACAACCCAGCTTTTCCGTTTTTGCCTTGTACATGTGATCGTCAGCCAATTTGATTAAATCGGCTACAGTGTCACTTTGGGATGGATATAAGGAGATGCCAATACTTCCTGTAAGTTGCAAGTTTTTACCTTGATATTGAATGGGGATAGCAATGGCTGCGAGTATTTTTTTAGACAGGCAGGGCACATCTTTAATAGAAATATCTTCGAGAATAATGGCAAATTCATCACCACCTAATCGTGCGGGTATATCATTTTCCCTGACATTTATAGCAAGCTGCTTTGCAACGTGACATAAAATGGCATCGCCCGCATCATGGCCATAGGTGTCATTAATCGCCTTGAAGCCGTTAAGATCAATCATCATCAAACCCATTTGTTTATTATGCCGGCGTGCTCTGGCCATCGATGGAGTAAGGGCATCCATGAACATTTTTCGATTGGGTAAATCCGTCATCGAATCATGCAATGCCATATATTCAAACTTATCCTTTTCCATTTTGGTTTGCATTTCCGTAATAATCGCGAGTTTCGTTTTGGCAGCCAGGGCCAGGGAAAATAAAACCACTTCGCCAAAAAATCCCCAATGCATTCCCCAAAAAAAGACTGCATGCATATTCACTATTCCCTGCATCATCAGTAAAAAACAAATATTCCCGATAATCACGCTTATTTCAGCAACCAATAAATAAGGAGCAATGGGATCTTTTCTGATGATTGATACGATAATAGCGATCAGGGCTAACGGTAATGCCAGGGAATCATAAGACTGCGCCAACATGGAAGATTGAAAAGGCGTCAGTATCAAAAAAGGCAGCGGTGTAAAAAGCAAACCTAGAATCATGATGATTTCATAAAACCGGGTCATCTGTTTTGGCCAATTCGTTTTTGCATCCAATGATATGTAGACAAAATATATCCACAAAACCCCTGAAAATAGGCCATTTGAATTCGCAACATTAACATCCAGCACCGGTGAAGCCGGAAATAACCATCGCCCGGTTAAACCATCCATGACTGAACACGTCATAATTGCGGTCAACAGGAATAAAATGTAAACGCAATAGACCCTTTCACGTAAAACAAAAAGCATGCTGACACTGTATAAAAACATAGCGCCCATGGCTGAAAAAAAGCCGGCTAAAATCATCAGTCTGGTTTGTTGTTTCTCCTGGTAAGCTTCTTCGCTATAAATATTCAATGGAAACAGTGCAGGAACACCTGTATCTACATTATTGAATTTTCCAATAACGCTAATAGACGTTGCATTGGAATTTTGGATTTTTAGGCCATCAAATTGACCAACCATGTTTCTATCGTTAAAGGGAACCGATCTGCCGGAATGAATTATTTGCTCTGCAATTAACTGGCCCTGTTGATTGGTTTGTACCATCGTGGCATCAATCGAGGTAAATAAATCGGCCAGATAATCGACCAGTAGATAAACATTATTATCTGATGTTTTTGAAAAACCGAACTGTACGCGAAACCAATAGGTGCTTTTGAGAGGAGCAATAAATATTGGCTTAGTGTTTCTTTGCCATAAATGGTCGTATTTCCCCGAACGAATATCTGCCATAGTATAAGTGTTATTATTGTCCTCGATGGTTTCAATATATGGCGATAAATCAAATGAATCGTGTGCTGTATTAATCGTGATCACAGGAGATTCTGCTGTGTGTAAACTCGGTTGATTTTCTGATGCCCAGGCAATTGGTGTGGCAAGAGACAAAATTATCAGCGCAGCCAGAATTGAAATTGAAAAATCAGTTTGACGTATTTTTTGCCAATATTTTCTGTTCATAAAATCTGCCTGATCATTTCAGAGGTAATAAGCGAGTGTTTTTGATTTATTCTTGAACGCTTAAAGATGTCTTTTATCTATAGCACATTATTGAATTATGTGCCATTTTGCCTGAATAATAGGCTTCGGGTTGGATTAATTTTGACCGCTTATAGATACATTGTCAGCCTGACCTATCAACACTGTTTTTGATGTGACGGGTAAAACTTGAAAACTACAAGGTGAATGGTTTTCCGGGATAGTTTATCGACGGCAGTTCACTGGATTTACCCCAGCCAGATTAAAAGCCGTTAAGTTCAATCGCCCCAATAGGCAAATTCGAAGTTGCTGCTATGATTACCCTATAAATATAAAAAGAGCGGCTTTTTGATGTTTAAGCTTTTGCGTTACCAATCCTGCTGGTTATTGAGTTTAATATTCGGGTTTAGTCCTATGGCTCAGTCATTGACTGTGGGAGAGGCATTAAAACCCTTATCAATTAATGCTGAACCGATGAGTTTTGATTATGTGGCAAATGGCAAGAGCCAGCTGATACTGGTGTATCCGTTAAACTATAGCAGTCGAAAGATAGGCCAGTTCAATCGCAGGGTTATAGCTGCGGGTTTTTGTCCAAAGTCGATAGTGGATATGAACAACCGTGCCTGGTATGCGCTGTTGTCAGTGGCGGTTTCTGAAATTGCCAAAGAGCTGAAAGATAGCCCGGATCCCACTTGCTCTGTAACCGCGGATTACAACAGTATAGCCAACAATCACTGGGGGTTAGCTGAGGGACCGGTTTCTATTGTAGTCAATGGTGACGGCATTGTTGTGTTTTTGGCTTATGGCGTGTTAAGCCAAAAACAGGAAAAAGTGGTAATAGCTTTATTGGCCTATGAAGATGCTAATAAGCTAGCTATAAAGCGTTAGTAGAGACTTCAAGTCGGTTGGGAAACCCTGATTGTCATTCTGCAGCTTTTGTAGCCTCAGACCATACACTGTGTAGAATGTATTGAATTTAAGTCGCTGTATTTCTCACTTTGTTTGAAATGTCAGTTTTTCTGAAGTTCCTTTAACTTTGAGAGAATCATTGTAACACTACACATTAATCAATCCGCCCACCCGCATTAAACCGTGCTGTACGCATGCTTGATAACCACACATCACTTTCATTGGCATGTACAACGCGTACCGGTTCCGGTAATTGATAAATCCAGCGGAAGCCTGACCAGTTATTGCGTAATGCGCCCAGTTCCTGTTCTTTGCCATCTGTCATGATATGCCATTGTTTTTCTGTTAGGTCAATGTCAACAGCATAAACCTGTTGTGGTGCCAAAGTGAGTTCTATCCATGTGATGGTGTTTTCACAGTGGCGATAAGGCATTGCCATCGGTTTGTAGGTTTGTCCACTGCCCATCTGGTTAAACTCGTTTTGTACCAGCGTAAAAGCACAATGTTCTGCAGAATCGATAAGACGTATCGTTTTTTGTGATTGATTGCGGAGGCTGATACGCAGTTTTGCGCTGATGCGTACAGCCGCCTGTGGTTCTTCCACTGCATCTTCAGTGTTGGTGTTTTGCGCTTGATTCATGGTGTTAATGTCGCGTCCGGCTTCCAGTACTTCCAGGCGAATGCCCATATCACTCCAGCGATAACCGCGAATCACTGCGGTGCCATCACTGCCGAGTGCAACGTCCATTTCCATCGGCGTTTGCCATTCCTGTGCACGCCCGCGTTTTTCTTCCAGTGCCAGGCCGCTGCCTTGTTCCACGAAATATTTTTCTATGCCCAGCTTGATCGGGCCGTTATTTTGCCAGCCCCATTGTTGATCAATAAAGCCTTTGATAAATAAGCCAGATGGTTTTTCTGTGGTGATGGCGGTGAGTTTGCCTACGCCGCGAGCATCGCGTTGCAGGTTTAAATACACCGGCTGGAATTTTTTATCTAATAAATCTTTGGATAAAAAAGCGGTATCAGGCTGGTTTATTTCGTATTCCAGTTGCACATAATCGCCACGGAATATATCCCGCGGATCAACAGGTGCGGTGCGTAAATAAATGCGTTCGCCATAGGTGCGAATCCATTCACGTTTGCCGGCTATGCTGCCCAGTGCAGCCAGTTGCAGTATCAGTACAAGGATAATCCAGGTTTTGAGAGGCCATTTTTTCATGCGGATTTACCTCCTTGCGCCGGGTTTTTTGCATTATCGGGTTTATGTCGTGAATAGAAATTGCCGACCAGAAACAAACCGGCACCGAGTACGAGGAATACCAGGGAGCGGGATAGCAAACTGTCAAACAGATCGGTATAGCGGGCAAAGACCAGTGTGGCAAACAGCAGGCAACCCCCGGCCACTTCCCATCCCCGTTGCTGCTGGCTGCCATGCAGGATAAACAGGAAGCAGTGCGCGATAAATACCAGGTTCATCATGCCGGAACGAATGCCGTACGAAGGTTCAACCCATCCTGCACTGATAATAAAAACCAGCGTAACGCTGACTAACATCAGCACTGAATGGATGCGATCGGTTTCGCCTTGTGGCTGTAAACGGCGTAGCGGCAGCAGTGCTAATATGGGCAGCGCAAAACTGGTGATCAGTGAATACCAGAAAAACGAGTTTTGCAGGGAGTTGTCAAAAGGGTAGATAAATTTTGTGTTGTAGTGAAAATCTTCAAAGGTATGAATAAACACAATGGCGAGATAGGCCAAAAAGCCGGGAATCACCAGTGCGTTGCGTACATTCCATGTCAGCTGGTTTTTAATCCGTTCCGACATCATGCCCGCTTGTGCCAACAGAACAGATATCGCCATCACCAGATAGCCGGCAACTTCATCCAGTGGCTCTATTAAACTGGCAATCCATAAAAAATAAAACGCGGCGATGGATAAAAACAGTAACCCTGCCGAACGTAATACCCAGGCGAGGCTGGCAGTACCCAGCAGCAACCACCACGGTGAAGTGTGATACCAATGGTTATAGTCGAAAATTTCCATGCAGCCCCAGGAGAACAACAACACAATAGCTGCCAGGCATTGCAACGCTGACATACGCGCCCAACCCATGGCCAGTGCCGCTACGCCCCACAATAAAAAGGCATTGGGGTAATGTTCATCGATATGATAAACCTGTGAGATCAGCCAGATGGCGGCACCAAATAATAGCGTGCCCAATAATGCCAGGCCTTCACTGGCGGCATGATTGTGGCGCGGAGGTGCAGCAAACCACAAGGCACCGAGATGGGCGCTGATAATGCACGCGAAAATGATGAATAACTTCAGGAAGCGGTGCATGTCTTGCCAGTTGTAGGCAAAAAACAGAATGATGCCCAACCCAAATAATATGGCACCAATGGCTGAAAATATTGAACGTCCTAAAGTGGTTGTAGTGCGTTGCTGATAATAGTGTGTGATGGAATCGGCTTGTTCAGGACTGATCAATTGCTGTTTTACCCATTGTGGCAATTCACTCTTCAGCCATTTGATTTGTTTGTTATCAGACATGGGCATGCTCCTTTCCTTTAATGGAACAGTATAGATGTTTTTCAGAGGTTCCTTAATTTATCTTGCGAGGATATATGCGGATTATGCTGAGGCTGAATATCCTGATTTATGCATTAAACCCCCAAATATCCTGAAGCCGGTTTTGATAAAGGATATATTCCTTTTCCTTATAAAACATAGGTTATTAACTGGAGTTTGCGCGAAGAAGGCCATAAATTTTTACTATGATAATGGTAGGAATAAATTATGGGCGCTATCGGTTTTTCTTGCTTACACTTCATCCAAATTCTTGTATAGTCGCGTCAGGCTTTACAGGCTATTTACCGCAACGGGCTTTCTGTTGCTTTATTCTTTCTCAACCGGAGGTTATTTAAATGGGCGTATTAGTTGGCAAACCAGCTCCAGATTTTACATGTAATGCAGTGCTTGGCGATGGTTCTATCGTTGGCGACTTCAACCTGACCAAAGTCCTTAATGGCAAATACGGTCTGGTATTCTTTTATCCACTCGACTTTACCTTTGTGTGTCCTTCAGAGTTAATTGCTGTTGATCACCGTATGGCTAAATTCAAGGAACTGGGTGTAGAGGTTATCGGTGTTTCTATCGACTCACACTTCACTCACAATGCTTGGCGTAATACAGAAATCAAAAATGGCGGTATCGGTAAAGTGGGTTACGCACTGGCAGCCGACATCAATCACGACATTTGCCGTGCTTATGATGTGGAATCAGCCGGTGGTGTTGCTTTCCGTGGCGCGTTCATCATTGATAAAAAAGGTGTTGTACGTTCACAAACCGTTAACGACTTGCCATTAGGCCGTAACTTCGACGAGTTCATTCGTGTTATTGAAGCGTTGCAATTCAATGAAGAGCACGGTGAAGTTTGCCCGGCAGGCTGGAACAAAGGCGATAAAGGCATGAAAGCTTCTATAGCCGGTGTTGCAGAATACCTGAGCGAGAATGCAGGTAAGCTTTAATATTCCTGTTAGAAGATAGTCATAAAAAAACCCGGTCAATGCCGGGTTTTTTTATGCGTAATAAAAGCAGAAATATCAGTTTTTCAGGATTTCGATATCATCAGCTTGCAAGCCTTTATCACCATCAATCACGGTAAATTCAACAGATTGACCATCGAACAGGCGACGACGACCCTCGCCACGAATATTGCGATAGTGAACAAAAATATCTTCGCCATTTTCACGCGTGATAAAACCAAAACCTTTACTGACGTTAAACCACTTAACACTGCCGGTTTCACGAGGTGCAGAAGGATCTTTCGGTGTTGAGCGTGAGCTGGAGCCAGAACTGGAACGTGAGCTGGATATTTTTGGTAATGAAATACCACTACGGACAGCACTCACTAATAAGGTGGTAAGTAGAGTGGCAATCAGGAAAGCGGTAATGTAACGATTATCCATAACATACGGGCCGGCTTCCGGATCCAGGTACGCAGCAAATAAACCACTGACAACAACGCCGACGACAATAGCAATAATTAAACGAAAGATGTGAGATAACATAAATGAGACCTATAAAAAAAGTTGAATAAATGTAATAAAAAGGCACTTAATGCAAGTTGCCATACTTCTGATTATTGTGAAATTACCTGAATAAGCAAGTACTTATCGCTATTCATTAAAGGGAATTAGTCATTATTGACCAAAAAAGAGAGTGCTTAATATGATAGCCGAGGTAATTCCGGCGACATCGGCAATCAACCCGCAAGCCAGGGCGTGGCGTCCATAGCGTATGCCAACACTGCCAAAATAAACGGCAAAAACGTAAAACGTCGTTTCGCTGGAACCTTGCATCACTGAAGTCATGCGACCAATCAGGCTGTCGACACCATAGGTATTAAAGCTTTCGAGCATCATTGCGCGGGCACCGCTGCCGCTGAATGACTTCATCAAACCGGTAGGCAGGGCGGCGACAAAATCGGTGGGCAGGCCAGTCAAACCCACCACATAACCAATACTGCCAATCACCAAATCCAGTACACCGCTGGCTCGCAAGGTGGCGATAGCGACTAACATGGCTACAAGGTAGGGAATGATGCCTATGGCGGTGGTAAAACCTTCTTTGGCACCTTCGATAAACAGTTCATAGGCTTCGAGTTTTTTAAAGCCGGCATAGGCAATAATACTGACAATAAAAGTGAATAAAATCAGGTTGGCAGTGAAGCTGGAATAGGCCGATAAATCTTCTGCTTTCAGGGAGGTCAGGCCCATCATCAAGGCACTCATCAATAAGGCAAAGCCCAAAAAATAAGCCATCACAACAGGCTGGAGTAATTTGATTTTTTGTAGATAGGCCACTGCGATAATGCCCGTCAGCGTGGAAAAACTGGTCGCCAGTAAAATCGGCAAAAAGACATCGGTAGCAGAGGCGGCACCTGCTTGTGCACGAAACATGAAAATAGTGACGGGTAACAGGGTGACAGAAGCGGTGTTGATAACGAGAAACAGGATTTGTGCATTGGTCGCAGTTAATGGATTGGTGTTCAGGGTTTGCAGTGACTGCATGGCCTTGATGCCTAACGGTGTTGCTGCATTATCAAGCCCCAGCATATTGGCGGCGATGTTCATGGTCATCGCCGACATGGCCGGATGATCTTTGGGCACTTCGGGCATTAACCGGCTCAACAGTGGAGCTAGCGCCCTGCCGAGAATATCCACCAGCCGTGATTGTTCGGCAATTTTAAAGATGCCTAGCCATAAACACATAATGCCAATCAATCCCAATGCGATATCCACGGAAGATTTTGCCATCGTAAAAATAGCGGTAATGACTTCCTGAAAGATCATGTTGTTATTCAGGAAGAATGATTGGTAAAGACAGGCCAGAAAACTGATAACAAAAAAACCGATCCATAAACGGTTGAGCATGGGAATATCCATAACGAAGAAATTGTTAATGCCCTTTACGATAACAGAAGGGATTTGATCTACCAATAATTAACGTATAGCAATGGTTTAACGCTATGTTGTTGATTATAGTAGGGCTTGGGTTTTAGTTGACTTTAAACATGCCATTACATTTTTTACAAAAGAATCTGCCTATGAAAACTACAATATTGTCGGTGCTTGCCTTTTCTTCCCTCTTACTGCTATCTGCTTGCTCTAAAGAGGAAGCTAAACAAGAAGGAGCTCCATCGGGTCAATCACAAATGCCACCTGCTGCAGTCACAGTCGCCTTGCCTGTGGTGGGTGATATGTCTGAAAACATGAGTATTGTGGGTTCGCTGGCTGCAAAAGAGTCTGCCATGATCAGTGCTGAAATAGCCGGGACCATTAAAAAAATCCATATTGAAGACGGGCAAAAAGTCTCCAGTGGGCAGGCGCTTTTTTCAATGGAGTCTGAATCACTTCAAGCACAGCTTAAAAATGCTTTGGCCACGGTTGAATTGCGCAAGCTGGAAAAATCCCGGCAGGCCACATTGCTAGAGCAACATGTCACCAGCCAATACGAATTTGATAAGGCCAATACCCAATTGTTAACCGCTGAAGCCGAACGGGATTATGCCCGGGCACAACTCGCCAAAACCGAAGTTAAGGCACCGTTCTCGGGTTATCTGGGCATTCGCAAGGTGAATGAAGGTGCTTATGTCAAACAGGGTTCTGCCTTGATAGATCTGGTGCAGATTGATCCGTTGTTGCTGGATTTTCGAGTGCCGGAAACTGCACTGGGTTTGATCAAGATAAATGGCAAGCTGGATGTTACTTTTCCGGCTTTACCCGATGTGAAGGCCAAGGCAACCATTATTGCTATTGAACCGGCAATGAATACCACCACACGCAGTGTTATGGTGCGGGCACGCATTAATAACCAGAATGATCAGCTGCGCCCAGGAATTTTTGCCAGTATCGAATTGCCTGCCAAGGCGGTACAAAAAGTTTTATGGCTGCCAGAAGGTGCCTTGTTTTTCCAGGGTGATAAAAAGTTTGTGATGATAAACAATAACGGTACCTCTTTGCGTAAAGAAGTTGAGGTGGGTAGTTTCCAGGATGGGCAAGTGGCCATCCTTTCCGGTTTGAATGCTACCGATGAAGTGGTGGTTGCCGGCCATCACAAGGCCCCTTTTGATGGTATGCCGCTTATGCCCACCAATAAGCTTGCCCCTGCTGCAGAGCCTGCATCCATCGCAGAGCCAGCAAAAGCGCAACAACCCGCAAACAAGCAATAGATTGGTGTAACAATGAATTCATTACGATTGTTTATTGATAGGCCGGTTTTTGCCACAGTATTAAATATACTGGTTATTCTTGTGGGCCTTGTAGCATTGACCAAATTAACGGTGCGTGAATACCCCAATATAGATGCGCCGGTAGTCAGTGTATCTACCAGCTATGAAGGTGCTTCTGCTTATATCATGGAATCACAGGTTACCGATGTGTTAGAGGAATCCATATCGGGTATTGATGGTGTTGATTACATTATTTCAAAAAGCCGACTGGGTGTCAGTGAAGTCTCCATTTATTTCCTGCTTGATCGCGATGCCGATGCAGCAGCCTCCGATGTGCGTGATCGTGTTGCGCGTGTACGTAACCTGATGCCTGATGAAATCAAGGAGCCGGTTATTGCCAAGGTGGAAGCCGATGCTACCCCATTTATGTATCTGGCACTGACATCGGATGTTCGGGCGCCGGTGGAGATCAATGACTTTGCTGAAAATACGGTAAAAGATGCCCTGCAGACTATTCCGGGTATTGCCGAGATTCGTATCCTGGGTCAGCGCGAACATGCCATGCGCATCTGGCTGCAAAAAGACAAAATGGCAGCGTTTAAAGTAACATCTAACGATGTTGAAGCTGCGATACGCGCTCAAAATATTGAATTGCCAGCGGGGTTGATTGAAGGCAAGGATCGCGAATTCAGTGTGTATCCCAAAACCAACCTGATCACTGAAGAAGATTTCAGGAACATTATTATCCGTGCTGAGGGGGATTATCAGATACGTATGAGTGATGTTGCCAAGGTTGAACTGGGCGTTAAATCACAGCGTACCTTTGTACGCTACAACAGTCGCACGGCTATAGGTATTGGTATTGTAAAACAGGCCACAGCCAACCCGCTTGATGTCGCCAAGGAAGTACACCATCGAGTGCATGATATTGTTAAAAGGCTCCCTTCAGATATGCATCTTGATGTTCCGCATGATGCCAGTGTCTTTATTGAAGGCTCTATAGATGCAGTGTGGTCGACATTGGTGGAAGCATTTATTCTGGTGTTATTCATTATATTTATGTTCCTGCAAACAGTCAGGGCAACATTCATACCCATGGTGGCGATTCCAGTATCTTTGGTGGGTGCGTTGGTATTTATCTGGAGCATGGGTTTTTCCATCAACACACTCACCTTGTTAGCCCTGGTGCTGGCGATTGGTCTGGTAGTGGATGATGCTATCGTTATGCTGGAAAATATTTTTCGCCATGTAGAAATGGGCAAAACACCCATGCAGGCGGCAATTGATGGCTCCAGGGAAATCGGTTTTGCCATCATGGCAATGACACTGACCCTTGCAGCAGTCTTTGCACCACTGGCATTCACCGAAGGCCGAACTGGCAAACTGTTTGTGGAATTTGCGCTGACATTAACGGGTGCTGTTCTTGTTTCCGGGTTTGTTGCGCTTACATTATCACCCATGTTATGTGCCAAATTTTTAAAAGTGCAGGATGTTCACGGCAGTAAAAAGAAATTCCTCATATTCCGTTTATTTGAAAAAGCCGTTGATGGTAGTCGTTCCGGTTATTTGGTGGCATTGCACTGGTTGTTGAAGCATCGCTGGGTTGGCTGGCTAACGTTGGTATTATGCCTTTTAGTCAATATCAGCCTGATACCAGCGGGATTACTGACTATACCCTTTGTAAAACCACTTGCTGATGAGTTATCCCCGGTAGAAGATAGGGGATACTTTTTTACTATAGCGATAGCGCCAGAAGGTTCCACCCCTGATTATGTCAGTCGTGCCATGCGCGGAAAAGAAGAAGTCTATAAAAATATGCCCGATGTAAAAGGCTATTTTGCAGTGGCCGGGTATCCTGATACCACGCAAGGTATTTCTTTTGTGCCGCTGAAACCCTATAAGGAAAGAACCAAAAACTCTACCGAATTGGCAATGGATGCCATGAAAGGTTTTTTCATGATTCCTGAAATTATTGCTTTTGCCATGCCACCACAATCGTTGGGTGCCAGTTCTTCCACGCCGATTTCCGTGATGTTAAAAACGACCAAGGATTACAACGAATTGTTGCGTGTAGGTAATTTGCTGGTAGCTAAAATGAGTGCCAATCCAGGCATGAATCAGGTGCGTCTTGATTTGCGTTTGAATAAACCTGAGCTGCAGATTGAAATTGATCGCCCCAAAGCGGCAGATTTGGGCATTGAGATTGTGCAAATTTCCAGAGCCTTGCAAACCCTGTTGGGCGGGAGAAATGTGACGCGCTACAAAGAAGGTAGTGACCAGTATGATGTGGTAGTTCAGATGCAAGATACACAGCGCACCGCACCGCAACAAATCAGCGATATCTACCTGCGCGCCAAAAATGGCGAAATGGTGTCATTAAGTAATTTGATCACGCTTAAACAAACGACAACGGCTAACGATTTGCCTCATTTTGATAAATACCGTGCCGCCCAGATTACCGGTGGTGTAAATCCCGGTTACAGTATCGGTGAGGCGATACAATTTATGGAGAAGGAGCTAGCTGAGATCAGCCCGGAAACCAGCATTGGTTATCGTGACAGTACCCGTGAATATATCCAGTCTGGCAATACATTGATCGTCGCCATGTTATTAGCGTTATTATTTATTTATCTCGTATTGTCGGCGCAATTTGAAAGTTTTTCCGACCCTATCATTATCTTGACGTCGGTGCTGCCAGCCTTTGTGGGAGCCCTGATTGCGTTGAAGCTTTCTGGAGGTACGTTAAATATATACAGTAAAATTGGCTTGATTACATTGGTAGGTTTAATCAGTAAACACGGTATCTTGATGGTGGAGTTTGCCAATCAGGCCATTGAACACGGAAAAACGAAGCTGGAAGCCATAGTCGGTGCTGCTGAAACCCGTTTCCGGCCTATTATCATGACTGCTTTAGCTACAGTGTTAGGTGCGTTGCCGTTGGCTTTAGCGATAGGCCCGGGGGCTGAAACGCGCCATGAAATAGGCTGGGTGATTGTCGGGGGGTTAACTTTTGGTACGGTGTTAACGCTGATTATTGTGCCAGTGGTGTTTTTGACATTAACGCGCCGGAAGGCTTGATCAGGATTAGCTTTTAAATCGATTTCTAGAGACGTTTTAGAGACGTTGCATGCAACGTCTCTACGATGACCGCCCGAGTTACTTCTTCAGGATGACGCAAGAACCATGACCAAACAGGCCCTGGTTCGCGGTGATGCCCACTTTGGCATTGGCCACCTGACGATCGCCTGCCTGGCCACGTAATTGCCATGTTAGTTCACAAATCTGTGCCAGTGCTTGCGCAGGTACAGCCTCGCCAAAACACGCCAACCCCCCGGATACGTTCACAGGAATGCGGCCGCCCAACGTGGTTGCGCCTTCACGCACCAGCTTAGCTGCATCGCCACGTTCGCACAGTTGCAAATCTTCGTACCAGTCGAGTTCCAACGCGGTAGACAAGTCATACACTTCCGCCAGGCTGATATCCTTTGGTCCTAAACCTGCTTCTTTATAAGCTTTGATCGGTAACTGGGCGCGAAAACGTATGGCGTCACCGGTTATCGCCGAATCGTTAGAAATGTCAGGCATTTCTATAACAGCACTCGGGAATGTCGGCGTTACGGTAGAAATTGCCGCCACTTTCACGGCATTGGTTTTGCCGATTTTTTTTGCAAACGCTTCTGAACAGATAATCACTGCTGCGCCGCCATCAGAGGTAGCGCAGATATCCATCAAGCGTAACGGGTTGGCCACCATGGGTGAGGCCGCAACGTCTTCGGCGGTAAAACATTTTTTATAGCGTGCATAAGGGTTGGTGGAACCGTGTTTGGCGTTCTTGATTTTTACCCGGGCGAAATCTTCCAGAGTATCGCCATATACGTCCATACGGCGACGGGCATACAGGGCGAAATAGGTTGGGTTGGTGATGCCGATATAAAAGCGTACCCAATCCGGATCATCAGGGCGATAACCTTTGGCCGGGGCCAAAAAGCCTTTTGGTGTGGTATCGGCACCAATCACCAGGGCACATTCAGCTTCGCCAGCCAGAATTTTGGTGCGTGCTGCAGCGAGAGCTTGTGAGCCTGATGCACAGGCCGCATAAGAAGTGTTGACTTCAGCACCTTGCCAGCCTAACGCTTGCGCAAAAGTGGCGCCTGCCACATAACCCGGATAGCCGCAACGCATGGTGGCAGCACCAGAGATAAAATCCACATCGCGCCAGCGAATGCCGGCATCGGCCAGAGCATCACGCGCGGCTTTTACACCGTATTCAACAAAATTATTACCCCATTTACCCCAGGGGTGCATTCCTACGCCGATCACTGAAACTTCATTAGACATTATGTATTCCTCATTAAATAGTGTTAGGCAACGGGTTTCCATTTCCAGATAACTTTGGTGGATTCTGCGTCTTCATGCAGTGTTTCTAACACCAGTTCTACATCCATACCCACTTTCAATTGTTCTACCGATACACCTTCAATCACCTGGCCCAGCACAATCATTTTTTCCTTATCAAGTTCGACGGCTGCGATTGAATAAGGCACATAGGGGTCCTTGGCGATGAAAGGCTCTGGCGGTTTATAGCAGGCATCGGTGTAAGACCAGATTTTACCCGTGCGGCTTAATTCCACTTCGGTGAATTCGGTGCTTTCACAATCGGGGTTGCGGCAAAATTTCGATTGTTTGGGAAAATAGTAGGTGTGGCAATGGTTGCACTGGGTACCGATTAAATGCGGTTGTTGTGTGTTGAGGGTGTACCAGCCCTCGATGGCGGCGGTAACGGGTTTGTCTGACATGGGTGCTCTCCAGTGTTGACGGCCAGCTGCAAGTGCCGGCAAGTAAAATAGAGGCAGTATTGTATAGCAATTTGTCGGGAAATGCCTGTGCGGGAAGGTGTGACCCCTCCGGCACTGCGTGCCACCTCCCCTATGATATAGGGGAGGCCATTAATGGCATTTTGCTTGTTGTCAGGGAGAGATATTGTGTGACCCCTCCGGCACTGCGTGCCACCTCGGCTTTAGCTCCTGCGTCGCCC
>CAZTZY010000042.1:0-25014 GCA_964617765.1 uncultured Spongiibacteraceae bacterium | reverse complement strand
CACAGCACAGGTATTCAGGTTGACACTGGCAGCATTGGCTCCACCGGCTACATCATAGACTTTCTCAAAATGGTTACCTGCCGCATCAACCCAGCCTTTGATAATTTGTATGCGCTGCAACTGGTTGCCCGCTTCATATAAATCACTGGAACGATTATTGGTATTAAAACCCGGATCACGCAGTGCCGCGACTGCAAAGTATGGCGCGCCAGCATTCGAAGGCCTTGGTTTCAAATCGCCACCCATAGGCACACCATTGTCATAACCGGATTGTACGAAGGCTCCGCGCTTCAAGGTTTCCCCGGTATCACTATAAGCCACTGTATTACACATAGCCGGAGGAAGATCCCAGCCACCAAACATCCTGACTAACATTCGCGGTCCACTGGTACCATAAACCTCTTTACGCTTCATGCCATCAAACAGATATTCTCGGCTGTTTTCTTCAGCCCAAACCACTGCCAAACCACCACCACTGAAGGCAATACTGTCTGTCAAGCCGTTGGTCGCATCACCGCCACCAGCTCCGCCATGACCTGGCGCGTTAGTTTCACTGGTTGCACCAGGTGTACCTAAATGTGTATCAGTGCTGGCGATCATTCCATATTTAAATGGATTGATACCGAATACTTGTTTTTGATGCATACCTTCGATAAGTGCCCAGCGTAAAAAACTGTCTGTTCCTGGTTCTTGTGTTAGAAGACCCTCAAAACGATCTGCTGTCAGGCTGTCATAGGGGAATTTTTCGAATTGGCAAAATTCATCGGCTGATCCACGAGAACATTCTGATTCGCCTTTATGCTGGTAGACTTCTGCAATAGGCTCATATTTATTTCTTAAGCGAACATATTCCAGATCAAAATCCTGTTGTTTAGTGGCATCTTTATGCCTTCTAAACATTCTTCCACCACTAACATTCGAGTTATGAGGAATAGTTAATACTTCACAACCGATGGCACCGGTACATTCTTTATCCAACCCTTTCCATAAGTTTTCAGGTTTTGAGTAGTCGGTATATTCCATGGGTTGTAATGGTACATTACGATTTTTAAACAACACGTTCCTGTGTATATTTTCTGCTTGCGGGCTACCTGAATGCTCATAGCCAATAAATGCAGTGAAATTACAATTGCTGCTTTTATCATAAGCTGAATTCGCAGCATTCTGTTCTTCTTGCCACACCGGAATTGCCGCTTTTAAACAATCTTCGCCATTCGGACCACAGAAATTGAATCGGTCAAGTGGCTTGTCTTGCGGTTCCTGCGAGGCATAATATTTTAAATTCCAGGGGATAAAATTGGCTTTGGGGCTCGCCCGAAATGCAGAACATGTAAAGCCGTAATAACCCAGTTTATCTATGCTCGGGTCACTACAAATTGCCATTTCGCCGAAGAAAGCGGCATGATCAGACACCATGGCAAAATCCAGCGGCCTACCAATTTGCATACTTCTTGCGGAAACTGTATCAGTTAACCATGGCTGTATGCCCATACGTTTGCCTTGCGCAAATTCATAGGCCTGGTAAGGACTTATGCGAGTATCCTGGATACTTGCATCCAGTGATTTATCGGTATGAATATGGGTATCACCAAAAAATGGATCTTTTAACGGATTATATACAGCGCACGGTTCCCTGTGCTCTGTATATGCCAAGCGACGTCCAGCTGGAATTGGGCTCTGGTATATTTCATAGACAGGATACTGTATATAAACATTTGCCGGTTGATTAACTTCTACACCACTAAAATCAGGCAAACATGCTGTCATTAATCCGGACATTGGAATAAACAGATGTTTTTTTTTAGGGATTCGGGCAAGGCTGTTTAACCTCTCCTTAAAATTACTTCTTAAAATCCCTATTGCCATTAAAAATAGACAAAACCATTCATTCACTGCACCTAACCCGGGAAGTGATGGGAAACCAAAGTTGCCTAACTCGGTGATGGTGACATGTTTTTTACCCGGTGTTGGTGATGAGCAAACAATATATTTTTCAGCATTATCATAAGCACACGACAAATCACTGCCATAGGTATTGATATCAATCCCATTACCTTCAAATATCACTTCTCTCGAAGCAAAGATTTTTGTCTCACCTTGTGCCGGCACATGCTCCCACGAAAGGTCGATTTTGGTTCTCTTATATTGGTTATATTTACTTAACATCGGCAACAGTGGATTAAAGTTACTGGTTTCCCCCCTGTGTTCGATATTATTAAAATAGAGCTCACCTGTTAGAACCTGGACATTGGCACGCGGCCTGCAACTATTGCGAATTCTGCGGGTATCATCAAAACAACTGAAATCTTCATCATGATAATGGTCTTTCTTATCCACTGTCCATTGTGGGGAATAATCCCAGCGTGCCGATGACAGTAATTCTTTGTCGAAACGCCTTAACACTGTATCCATCTGATACTGGAATACATCCTTTTCACCGTTTTTAAGATTAACGCCATATTCGCCTACCAGTACGGGAATATCATAACCATTTCGTGTAGCAACAATGGCATCAATATTCGGGTCTGTACTCAATAACGGCACACCAAAAGAATGTGAACCCACTTCATAAAAATGTGCATCCAGCCCTACCATACCCGTTGCTGGCAGAGATAATTCTGGCGGCTTGTTAACGGTGATAAACTGAAACGGGTTATCCCCAAAAAAGGTTATATAAGGTGATTGAACAGGTGCACCGTATACTTCCATTTCATAAATAGAATAACCATAAACAGTTCCTCTTAACGTACCATTCATACGGATGTAACGGGCTGTTCCAGAAATACCTGTTAGGTCATTGGATAAAACCGTATTACCTGTAATGGTTTTTAAGGTATACCAATTGGTTCCATCAATAGAACCCATGATTGTATAATTTTTACCGTATGCTGCTTCCCAGGTTATCTTCACACGTTTTACTGAATATTTATCACCCAAATCAACGGTTAACCATTGCGCGTCAGTGTATAACGATGACCAACGCGATGAGAAATTTCCATCCACTGCATTACCTCCTACAGAATTCACTGGATCTTCTACAGAAGAAACGACTACCGGTTTGTTTTTTGCCAGGTTCAATGCAGGATTATAAGCTGTCAAATCCTCTACAGAACTAACAGAATCAATATGGCTGTGCCATGTATTGTAGAAATAACCTACCAGGTCACTGTCATAATTCAGAAACGGTAAAAACACCATCGGCTCATTTAGGTCAAATCCAATCACCGCCGGGTTATTCTTGTATTTCACGGCAAGGCGGGTGGTCAGTTCAAAAAAGCGATCCCTGACACCATAACGATTGGCCATGAAATCTTCCCAGTTTTTATAATTCTCCGGCGTTAACATCGCCTCCATCATCGCCAGTGAAAATGTGCATTCGCCTTGTGCTTTAGGCTGGTGAATAGGGTTGTCCTGTGAAATAGCCCATTGTGGAAATCCGCTACCACAGCCATCAGCGGCATAACGCGAAAATGCATTATTGTGAAAATCGATAATTACATACATGCCCTGATCCGCTGCCCAATTAATCACCCTGTCGTAATATTCAAAATAACCTTCATCATAGAAACCCTGCATAGGCTCGGCAGCTTCCCACACGAAATTAAATCGCAAGAGGTTTGTACCTACACGCTCTAATGGCTCAAGATCAGCCGCCGACATCACGGTCTGGAATGGCGGCACCTTACTTTGCAGGTTATATCCCCTGAAAATGACTTTTGCGCCTTTGGCATCAATAAAGTCTTTGCCCTGGGTAGTTACTTTCGCCCAGGCCTGCGGCATAAAACTGCTCATAATGAATAAAACGAGGGTAATCGCTAATTTTCTGTTCATGTTTTCTGACCTCTCATGACCTGGAGCCGCATCGAGCTAAGGCACAAATATTATTTTTGTGTCATTAAATATGTCACAAATTATTATTTAGTGCCAACAAAAAAACATTACAATTTCAACTATTTTTTAAGTTATTGAAATTAAAGTATTTTATGATTGCTCAAAGCCTGATTAGGCAAAAACGAAATTAAGGATTCTTGTCTATCCTGGTGAAAATTTAACCCTTTTTTGGTTAAACCTATGGCATAATTTGCCGAATTTATTCAACAAAACTCTGGTTATTCATAGCATCTTGACTACGCCACTCAAAAAAGAACAAACCTCCCCTCGCCAGGAAATGCAAGCAGAGGTTCGTCAGCGCATTATTAATACCGCCCGAAAACTCTACACCACGCATAGCGTTGATAATGTCACTTTTGAAGATATTTCGAAGGATGCGAATATTAGCCGCAGAACAATTTATCGATATTTTGCCAGTAAAAAAGAACTGATACAGACGCTGTTTGACGAACATGCCCTGATTTTCCTGGAGAAAATGTCCGCTGACTTGAGCCAGCTTTCTGATGATTTTTTCCAGCTTCTTGAGGATTATATTGTCTACCTGGCCATCAATGGCCCCAAAGCGCCTGGCCGTGAAATATTGTATGGCAAGTCAAAAGCCTTGCAGCAAGGAAAATTTTATTTCTCATCCAGATTACTGCTTGAAAACTGGAAACACATCATTGCCAAACCCTTTGAAAAAGCAGTATTGAGGGGAGAAGTTAGATCCGATATACAACCCGAACTTTTACTCGAGTGGATTGGCAGGTTGGTATTCAGTTTTGTTCAGCTCCCAAAAAATGAAGAAGACCTGCGTCATTTTTTAAGGCAATTTGTATTACCCGCACTGAAGCCCTAGCCCTCCTGCGTTAGATCTGGATACAGAGCTAATTATTTATAATGGCAGAAAAGACTTATTCTATTTATTGGGAAAAATTGTTCTTTCGTGCAGACTCAAACGAATGGCATTGATTTTCATTGTTCATTATGACGGTTTCTTGGTTCTGCCGATTCTGAATGCGCCAGAGCAATAACCTGATAGAGCAGACATAAAAAAGCGCCTTTCGGCGCTTTTCTTTTTTTAATATTGCCGAACAGTCTTATTTAACCGGCGTTTGCCATTGCGGATTCTCTTTACGCCTGCCTTTTACCTGGTCAAAATACATGGCTTGCAGCTTGGTGGTAATCGGGCCACGTTTGCCTTCGCCAATAGTACGTGCATCCAGTTCACGGATAGGCAACACTTCTGCCGCAGTACCGGTAAAAAACGCTTCATCGGCAATATACACTTCATCACGGGTAATGCGTTTTTCTTCCAGTTCAAGCCCTAACTCTTTGGCAAAATGGAAGATGGTATTACGCGTAATGCCATCAAGGCAGGAAGTGAGTTCAGGCGTGTACATTTTGCCATCACGGATGATGAAGATGTTCTCGCCACTGCCTTCAGCAACATAGCCTTCGTTATCTAACAACAGGGCTTCTTCGGCACCACCATTCAGGGCTTCTTTCAAGGCCAGCATGGAGTTGATGTAGTTACCGTTAGCCTTGGCTTTACACATGGAGATATTCACATGGTGACGCGTATACGATGAAGTGCGAACCTTGATGCCGCGATCACGCGCTTCCGGGCTCATATACGATGGCCAGTGCCAGGCGGCAACGATAACGTGGGTTTTCAGGTTGTCAGCACGCAAGCCCATACCTTCTGAACCGTAAAAACACATGGGGCGCAGGTAGGCTTCTTCGAGGCCATTTTCACGCACCACGGTACGTTGTGCTTCGCTGATGGTTTTTTTGTCGAAGGGCATCTCCATTTGCAAAATGTGTGCAGAACGGAACAGGCGATCGGTATGTTCCTGTAAACGGAAAATACTGGTGCCTTGTGATTCGGTATTGTAGGCACGCACACCTTCAAATACACCCAGTCCATAATGCAGGGTATGGGTAAGGACGTGAACCTTGGCGTCTTTCCACGGTACTAATTCGCCATCAAACCAGATTACGCCTTCACGATCAGCCATCGACATGTTGTTTTCTCCTGCCAGGAAATTTAGGGGAACCTCTTTTCAGAAGCTCCTCAGGTATTTAATTTAGGTTTTCAATGTTAGGGGCAAGCAATTTTGCCCATATCCGCTGTACTGCTGCCCGCTCTTCGGTAAATAGTGTTGCGGGTACTTCACTCTTGGCCTGCAATAATGCCAGTTTATGGCCTTCGGAGCGATAGGCCCGATAAGCATCCATTAACGTTTGTGCATCTTCTGCGCTCAACAATCCGTGTTTGGCCAGTGCTTCGAGAATGCGGATATTATCGGTATAGCGGGTAATATCGGCACTTTTATAGCCCCAGGCCAAGACCGAAAATTGTACCATAAATTCAATATCCACAATCCCGCCACGGCTGTGTTTTAAATGAAAAACCGTGGCGTTTTCGCCTTTGGCGTTGGCTGGTGTTAAATTGTCGGCCATTTTATTGCGCATCTCGACCACTTCCTGGCGTAAATGCTCAATATCCCTCTGTTTATTAAGGGTTTTCTGGCGGATTTCCTGGAATTTCTCGATCAATAAAGGCGAACCCGCAATCGGCCGGGCACGCACCAGGGCTTGGTGCTCCCAGGTCCAGGCTTCTTCCTGCTGATATTTTTCAAACGCAGGAACGGTAGAGACCAGCAACCCTTTGGCACCAGATGGACGCAAGCGCATATCTACTTCATATAATCGGCCTAGCGTAGTCAATGTAGTAAGCACGTGAATAATACGCTGACCTAAACGGGTAAAGAACACGCGATTATCTACAGATTTTTCACCATCAGTATAACCATTTTCATCTGTCTCATATAAAAAGACCAGATCAAGATCAGAACTGTGGCTTAATTCCAGCCCACCTAATTTTCCGTAAGCGATAATGGCAAAATCCGCCTTACTAGCGGGCTCGCCATTATTTGAAGGATATCCGTGCTTTTCTACCAGCTGCAGCCATGATAATTCCAGCACATAATTCAAAACTGCATCAGCAAGAAAACTGAGATAATCACTGACTTTCATTAACGGCAATTTACCACTCGCCTCAGCGGCAATAATATGTAATTGGTGTGCCAAACGAAAATAACGCAGCATATCCATATGGCCTTCTACATCATCAATATTCAGGCGCAGACTTTGTTGACGCAGTAATTCCCTCAATTCCTTGTCTTCAGGCACGCGACCCAAGCCTTCTGCGGTGATCAATTCATCCAGCAATACAGGATGCTGCACCAACTGCTGCATAATCCACTGACTGGCCTTGGCCACCACTATCAAGCGCTCTATCGCTTTGGGATTTTCAATAAACAACACCAAATACGAAGTTCGCCTCAACACAGCCTCAACAAAATTCAGCAAGGCACTCATGGCATCACCGCGTTCGGCAACAAGGGCAAAACGCTGTAATAAAATCGGCATAAAGTTATTCAGGCGCTCTAACGAAATGGGTGCAAGTTGTTCGAGTTTGGATTGCTTTTTAAATTCCAGCAGTTTGTTGACTTCTTCAGAGGTAAAACCCTGTTCTTTCAAACGCAAATCAATGACCAGCTCATCAGCATCAAGCCAGATATCACGCCATTGTTCGCGGTCTTCTTTTTGTTCAGTTGTATCATCAGCGATAACTTCGGAAAAATAAAGTCGAACTGATTTTCGATGATACTCGAGATCAACCAGAAAATCATTCCAGCTTTGATAACCTAATCCAAACGCCATACGTAATTGTTTATTATCATCGATAGGCAAGCGCTGCGTTTGTTCATCATCCAGCGCCTGGATAATGTGTTCGACATTACGCAAATAGAGATAGGATTCCAGTAAGGATTTTGCTGCGCCCTGCGGCAATAAACCGCGCAAACCAAGATAGGGCAGAATTTGTAATACGCTGCGCTCTTGCAGTTCTTCATCTCGACCACCATAGATAATCTGGTAGGATTGCGCAATAAATTCAATTTCACGAATACCACCGGCACCGAGTTTCACATCATCCTGCTTGCCGAGGCGCCGCACTTCGCGATTGATTAATTCCTTCATATCTCGCAGGGCCTGGATCGCGGAAAAATCAGTGTATTTACGATAAACGAAAGGCCTTAGCCGCTTAAGCAGTTGTGCACCGGCCTCTTGCGATCCTGCCACACAACGCGCCTTGATCATGGCATAACGTTCCCACTCACGACCTTGCTCTTCGTAATACAGCTCCATGGCATCAAAATTCAATACCAGCGCGCCACTTTGACCATAAGGACGCAAACGCATATCCACACGAAATACAAAACCCTCAAAGGTGACCTTATCGAGATTTTTTACCACGCGCTGGCCCAGTTTCAGAAAAAAAGCCTGGTTATCAATGGATTTTTTACCGTTGGTAACTCCTGCTTCCGGATACGCAAAGATCAAATCAATATCAGAAGACAGGTTAAGTTCATGAGCGCCCAACTTACCCATACCGAGCACAACAAATGACTGTATGGAACCATCGGTTTCCGCAACAGGAAACCCGTGTTTTTCGGTTAAATCGTTATAATTCCAGTCAACTGACTTTTGAATACAAGCATCAGCAAACCATGAAAGTTCTTTAATCAACTGCTGTGTTGTGCACAAACGGTGAATATCCCGAAATATAAAGCGCGACATTTGTTGCTGGCGATATTCACGCAAGAGCTTTTCTAACGCCTCTTCATTATCGCAATGAATGGCAGATAGCCTTTGTTGAAAGCTGGATTCTTCGACATCCTGATAAGTGACCGGATCTTGCAAAAGGTTGATCAGCAATTCGGGATTGGCTAACCAAAGCTGTTCAAGATAGCGGCTAACTGCGACTACTTTCCGGGTATCCGACAATAGTTTCTCATCGGAAAAAAGTACATCATATTTTTGCTTTTGATCTTCATTCAACGCCAATATAAAACGAACAAAAAAATCACTCGCCACCTTCGTCAAGGTATCTGGCATTACTACACTGTGCTGTCTCATAGTACTTTCTATTGGTTATGTGGTATTGGAGCAACGCGCATTACTTCCTCAATGGTTGTCATCCCTGATGCTACTTTTTGCGCGCCACTTAATCGAAGTGTTTTCATTCCCTCTTTCATGCCTTGCTTACGCATGGCGGCCAAATCACAATCCGTTTTTATAAATTGCTGAACAGCGGTAGTCATCGGCAGTATCTCGTATATGCCTTGACGACCTTTATAACCGGTTCCACGACATTCAAGACATCCTACTGGCTTGAAGATTTTTTTGGGTGGCTCAGATTTCCAGGGGGCTACCAACTCATCCCATAACTCCCTGTCAACTTCAGCCTCGGCCTTACACAGGGGGCATAACGTTCTCACCAAACGCTGGGCCATCACCCCTAACAATGTTGCCTTGATTAAATAAGCAGGCAACCCGATTTCTATTAAACGGGTTATCGCAGAAGGCGCATCGTTAGTATGCAATGTAGTTATCACCAAATGTCCTGTTAATGCTGCCTGCACTGCCATTTCGGCCGTTTCCTGATCACGAATTTCACCCACCATGATAATATCCGGGTCTTGCCGCAATAAAGCCCTGACACCGTCAGCAAAGTTTAATCCTATCGCCGAATGTACCTGCATTTGGTTAAAACTGTCCTCGACCATTTCTATAGGGTCTTCAATGGAGCACACATTCACATCTGGCGTCGATAATTGTTTCAATGTCGAATATAAGGTTGTTGTTTTGCCGGAACCTGTTGGGCCTGTAACTAACACAATTCCATCATGGCGAGATGTCATTTCGGCCCAGCGGGTATAATCCAGGCTCGCCAAACCCAGCTGATCAAATGTTTTTAACAAGACATCAGGATCGAATATCCGCATCACCATTTTTTCGCCAAATGCTGTAGGCATTGTCGACAAGCGCAACTCTACTTCCAACCCAGTGGGTGTCTTGGTTTTTAATCTGCCATCTTGCGGGCGCCGTTTTTCAGCAATATTCAATCGTCCCATATTCTTGATACGGCTAATAATTGCCACAATAACCTGAATTGGCATTTCATAAACACGATGTAATACACCATCAATACGAAATCGTACATAACCTGTTGTTTTACGTGGCTCTATATGTATATCACTGGCGCGCTGGTCAAAAGCATACTGAAACAGCCAATCCACAACCGTAACAACATGTGAATCGTTAGCGTCACCATCCTTGACTTCACCCAACTCAAGAAAAGCCTCAATATTGCTAACCGCAAATGCCTGATCCCTGGAGGCACCCACTACCGACTTCACTAAAGTGTAAAACTCAATGGTAAAACGATCTATATCACCCGGATAAGCCATCACCCTTTCAACGGGACGATTGGCAACATGAGAAATATTATCGACCCAGCCTGTCATATAGGGTTGTGATACTGCGACAGTCACCAAATCATCGGCAACATTCACCGCCAGGATTTTATGCTTTTGGGCAAATGCGTAAGACATGATACCAGCCACTGATGCTGCCCGAATCTTTAAAGGGTCAATCGTAAAGTAAGGCAAGCCGGCTTTTTCGGCCATCCATCGTGTTAACGTTTCCGCATCAAGTAACTTGGTTGGCCGGCGCTCATCCCGCAAACTCAGGTCTGCCAGATAAACCAGAGGGTGTTTATCATAATCTTCCTTGGCCCTGGGCATTTTATTAACCCGATCATAGGTTTCTTCACTGATCATTTTATCTTCTAAAAGATCGTTAATAACCTGTCGAAGTTCTAATACACGCTGTGGAGTTTTAATCGTTGCCATACATTTCCCGGAATTGATATCAATTGACTAATGGGGTCACGTTCAAGCAAAGATTAGTCAATTTTCGGATGCTCTGCTGAGCCAGCCCTTCCATCTTACAGACTTTCATTATTGTTATTCATACTGAATCACAAACTTAACAGATTATTGCCGTAAAACAACCACATAACCCAAGGCTTTTTAATTTTTCGTTTTGCGATATGATCAACATCAATTCTTTCACTTTTATTGTTGAATGGCTTTATGACCGGCACACAGTCCACTCTAAAAAACCGGATTGCTTCACTTATTGAAATAGCTTCTGTTAGCTCCGCCAAACCTGAATGGGATATGAGTAATCGCCCTGTCATTGATTTGCTGGCAACATGGTTCGAACAACTGGGTTTTCATATCCACATTCAGGAATTACCGAACAATAAAGCCAACCTGATAGCCACATATGGCACGGGTGCTGGCGGGCTTGTGCTTTCCGGACATACTGATACCGTGCCATTTAATGAATCAAGATGGCAACATCCCCCACTGCAACTCACCGAAGATAATGACCGGCTTTACGGCTTGGGAACGGCCGACATGAAAAGCTTTTTTGCTATCATCATAGAATCTGTAATACCTTTGCTTGAACAGCCCTTTGTAGCGCCTTTGATTATTCTAGCGACGGCTGATGAAGAAAGCTCAATGTCGGGTGCACGCGCACTTAGCCGTGATCAATTTCGCCAAATCCGCGCCGCCGTGATTGGTGAACCCACACAACTCAAGCCTATCAATATGCACAAAAGCATTACCATGAGTTCTTTGGCCATTACCGGGCAAAGCGGTCACTCATCCAATCCTGCTTTGGGTAAAAACGCTCTTGATGCCATGCACGATATGATGACTGAACTTAAAATCTTCCGCAGGGATATGGCGAGCCAATATAAGAATTCGCATTTTGAGGTAGCGATACCGACTCTCAACCTGGGCTGTATTCATGGCGGTGACAATCCCAACCGTATCTGCAATAGCTGTGAACTGCATTTTGATTTTCGCGGTTTGCCCGGTATGGCCAATGCTGATATCCGCGCACAAATATTGGGAAAACTGAAACCCCTCGCAGATGAACATCAGGTTAAAATGGAATTTAACGAACTATTTGGTGGTATTGAGGCTTTTGAACAAGACTGTAAAAGCGAACTCGTCCAACTTGCGGAAAAACTCACTCATTCTCCATCACAGGCAGTCGCTTTTGCTACAGAAGCGCCTTTTTTACAACATTTAGGCATGGAAACCATCGTGCTTGGCCCCGGCAGTATTGACCAGGCCCACCAACCCGATGAATATATGGCATTAGACCAGATAAAACCGTGCGTAGACTTACTGCGCCAATTTATTCACCATTATTGTATTAAGCAGGTATCACCGTGAATCCCATTGAGGATAACAACAAGTTTATTGAATCGTTTCGGCTCTCGGCGCCTTATATCAATGCGCACCGGAAAAAAACCTTTGTCATCATGATTGATGGCAGTTTTATCCAAAGCCAGAAAATATCCAGCATCATTCATGATATTGCCCTGTTAAATACTTTGGGGGTACGTATTGTTCTGGTTTATGGTATTCGCGCGCAAATTGAAACTGTATTAAAACAACAGGGCATCACCTCTGAAATTTACCTTGGCAATCGCATTACCAGCTATGAAGTGTTAGAAATTATCAAACAAATTAGCGGGAAATGCCGTTTTGAGCTGGAAGCCCAATTTTCTTATGGACTGCCTAACACTCCCATGCATGGTGCTAATATCAATGCAGTAAGTGGTAATTTCATCACAGCCAAGCCTTTGGGTGTACTCGAAGGACGGGATTTCCTTTTTACTGGCGGCGTCAGGAAAGTTGATGTGATTGCTATTGAGCAACTTTTGGCTGATGGCAGCATTGTATTAATTTCCAATATAGGTCATTCAACCACCGGCGAATGTTTTAATCTTGCCTCGGAAGAAGTGGCCATTGCCGTGGCATCAGCACTCAATGCCGATAAATTCATTGTTTATGCCAATACCGAAGATTGTGATGATTTGCCCCGGGAACTGATTCCGGAAGAAGCCCAAGCCATTTTACAGCGCGAAAAGAATTACGGCTTGAATTGTCTGGTGAATGCCTGTGAAGCCGGTGTGGGCCGCAGTCACCTGATTAACTTTGATATTGATGGTGCCCTGCTGCTTGAACTCTTTACTACCAATGGCGTTGGCACTTTATTAAGTAAAAATCCATTTGAATCAGTTCGTGATGCCACGATTGCAGATGTTAACAGCATTATTGCCCTGTTAGAGCCACTGGAAGCCAAAGGTGTGCTGGTAAAACGCGAACGTGACATTCTGGAACAGGAAATCAACCATTTCATCGTAGTTGAACGTGACGGCATTATCATTGCCTGCTCTGCTCTCTACGCCTATGACAATGGCTCTGCAGAAATCGCCTGCGTAGTGACTCATGCAGATTACCGAGGTGGTGGCCGTGGCTCGCAAATGCTCGATTTTCTCGAACAAAAAGCCAAAACAATGGGCTTAAAGGAAGCTTTTGTGCTTACCACCCAGACTGCCCACTTTTTTATCGAACAAGGCTTTTCCGAAAGTTCACCGGATAAATTACCGGGCAAAAAACAACAGTTTTATAACTTCCAGAGAAACTCCAAGGTTTTCAGCAAACCGTTAATCTAGATAAAGCCTGTTACTCTAGTGAAGCTCTGAATAACTGTCATTTCGAACCCTTCATAAATTCAGGGCAGGCTCCGTGAGAAATCTAACTACTTGAATTGAAAAGATTCTTCACTACGCTCAGAATGACAAAATAGAGTCATTCTGAGGTTCCCCAAGACTTAAAAGAGGCATTATTGACTCATTTTTGTTAATATCACCGCATTATTTTTAGATTCAAGAGGATTCCACCATGCCCGTTTACCGCTCAAAAACCTCCACTGCCGGCCGCAATATGGCAGGAGCACGTGCACTTTGGCGTGCTACTGGAATGAAAGATGCCGATTTTCAAAAACCCATCATTGCCATCTCCAATTCCTTTACACAATTTGTTCCCGGTCATGTCCACCTTAAAGATCTAGGCCAATTAGTAGCCCGCGAAGTAGAAAAGGCCGGCGGTGTTGCCAAAGAATTCAACACTATTGCCGTGGATGATGGCATTGCCATGGGTCACGATGGCATGCTCTATAGCCTGCCATCACGGGATATTATTGCCGACTCTGTAGAGTACATGGTCAATGCCCACTGTGCTGATGCCATTGTCTGCATTTCCAACTGTGACAAAATTACTCCCGGGATGTTAATGGCCGCCCTGCGGCTTAATATTCCTGTTATTTTTGTCTCCGGCGGCCCTATGGAAGCCGGCAAAACCAAACTCTCGGAACATAAACTGGATTTGGTGGATGCAATGGTTATTGCTGCCGATGACTCTGCCTCTGACGAAACCGTAGCAGAAATTGAACGTTCTGCTTGTCCTACTTGCGGTTCTTGTTCAGGCATGTTTACCGCCAATTCAATGAACTGTTTAACTGAAGCTCTCGGCTTAAGCCTGCCAGGCAATGGCTCACTATTGGCAACACACTCAGACCGCGAAGAACTTTTCCTGCAAGCAGGGCGAACTATAGTTTCATTAGCGAAACGCTATTATGAAGAAGATGACGAAAGCGTATTACCACGCAACATAGCTAATTTTAAAGCTTTTGAAAATGCCATAGCGCTCGATATCGCGATGGGCGGCTCAACTAACACCATTTTACATCTGTTAGCCGCAGCACAAGAAGCAGGCATTGATTTTACCTTGAAAAATATTGATGAGTTATCGCGTAAAATCCCTCAATTATGTAAAGTTGCACCCAGCACACCCAAATATCATATGGAAGATGTGCATCGCGCAGGCGGTGTTTTCGGCATTCTAGCCGAACTGGATCGCGCAGGCATCCTCCATAACGACCTGCCTACAGTCCATAGCAAAAGCATGAAAGAAGCCTTGAAAAAATGGGATATTATGGTCACCCAGGATGAATCTGTGAAAACTTTTTATAAGGCGGGGCCTGCAGGCATACCTACTCAAACTGCCTTTAGCCAATCAACTCGCTGGACTTCTTTGGATGCCGACAGGGAAAATGGCTGCATCCGCTCCATTGAACATGCATTCTCACAAGAGGGTGGACTCGCCGTTCTTCATGGCAATATTGCACTTGATGGCTGCGTAGTAAAAACTGCCGGCGTTGATGACAGCATTTTAGTTTTTGAAGGCAAGGCACATATCTGTGAAAGCCAGGATGCAGCCGTTAGTGATATTCTGGACGGAAAGATCAGTGCCGGTGATATCGTTTTAATTCGCTATGAAGGCCCAAAAGGCGGACCAGGCATGCAGGAAATGCTCTACCCCACTTCTTACCTTAAATCGAAAGGACTAGGCAAAGTATGCGCACTACTTACTGACGGTCGCTTTTCAGGTGGCACTTCTGGCCTATCGATTGGTCACGTATCGCCTGAAGCAGCAAGTGGTGGAGCTATTGGATTGGTTGAGCAGGGCGACGTTATCAGAATTGACATACCGAATCGCACAATCAATATGTTAGTGAGTGATGAAATTCTGGCCGAACGCCGTAGAAAAATGGAGTCTAAAGGTGTAAAAGCGTGGAAACCCATCGAAGAACGACCACGTAAGATATCATTAGCCCTGAAAGCTTATGCCAAACTGGTAACCAGTGCTGATAAAGGTGCGGTAAGAGATGCTAGCCTGCTGGAGTGACAAATGAAGTACGCAGGTTTAAGGACAAACTGCTGGACGCACATCAAGCGGCAGTGAAGAGCACGACCAGCTAAATGTCGTGTTTACTGTCACCAATGTCATTACTATTGTATGGCCTGCCAATTTTGGGCTTACCTTGCTGGTTGCAAAAAATGTTGCCACATAACTCCCCGATCCTGCGCCACCTGAATCAGTAATACTTGCTACATAATTTCCTTTTAAAACTGAGGAATTATATCGATTCAGATCTTGAAAGCTTGGCGGGATGCCATTGGAGGCAAAATATTCAACCACCGGATTTCTTAATCCGCCCAACAACATTACGGCATCCGAAACCTGGGCTCGTGCAATATAACTTTGATAGGCCGGTATGGCGATAGCCGCTAAAATACCAATGATGGCAACCACTATCATCAACTCGATAAGAGTAAATCCCCTTTGTATCGCTGATGGTTTGTTATTGCATATCATGAAGTAAAACCTGAAATTAATTCGCCATCATATTTGATTATTATACTCATAGTTTTCTATTCAAAAATCGTACCATCATTCATTAACTCTTATTTACTGAGTATAGTGCAAATTAAATTTACTTTTTTTAACGATATTTCCAAATGGATAGGCCATAGAGTGTCCATAAATACCAAAATGTGTCACTTACAATGTGAAAGACATCGCAATCTCACAATAAATCTTTTTCGGCTATAATTTTCGGGGTATTTTGAATTTTCTCTACCCGAATACAGATTACCTGTTTTCCAGACGGTTATAATCCAGAAGTCCATATTCCAGTCCCATCGACTTTTTATAATATTGATGTACTGCATCACTGTGCGCCCAGAAATTCTTATCGGTCCTGCGAACTCCATAGTGATTCATGAAATCAAAATAATCGCTTTCAGAGTTTAATTTTTTAATCCTCTGGGTAAAATCCGGCAAATCACCTTCTCTGACCTTATAAAAGGCATTCGGGTAAGAGCCTATAATTTCAGGAACAATCAATAAACTATCCTGCTGCGGATCTCTAACAATGCTCTCTTTCAGCAAATGTGTTTTATTCAAATAATAATTATTATGTAACAAAGTAAACCAGTAATTCTTTTCCTTACCCACAACTTCCAATATGGATGTTTGTGGCAAATAACTGACATTCACCCCTTTCGCTCCATTTATTTCATGCAGCGGACTTATGTTTACACCCGTATATTGACTATCCTCAATAAAATAACGTTTTGCATGTGTTTTCACTGCCAACATCTGAAAAATTTCATTTTTAACATCATTGCTTTTAAAGGGGATGACTGATTCTGCCGAAAATTTTTTCAACAGAAAATCAAAATGACTTTTCACATCTTTATCCTGATTTCTGTACCAGTCCTCCTGAGCGATTTCACGTTCAGCCTTGGGCAATAATGCAATAAAATTGGCCTCACCCTCCATGCGTAAAAAATCCATATATAACCGAGTGGTTAGTTGATGCACTATATTGCCATTGATATCAAAACCGGCAACCAGCAAATAATGAATCCGCTCCATCAATGGATAATCAATAAGCCAGGCGGTTTGTGGTCTTTCACCGGCAAAACCCTTGACTACTGTTGCACTATCAAAATGCCTGAATATCGTTAATGCCGCATTAGGATTTTCGCCTTTATTACCATCCCAGATAACATTCATATCAATGGGCAATTCTTTTGAAAAATATTTATTCATATAGTCGGCACGTGTATTCAGATACTGCTTTTCTCTTTCAGCTAAATCAAACCAGCTTAATACACTACCGTTACTTTCCCAATACGCCGGGAAACGCAATAAATCCTTATGCGTCTTTAAAAATTCATCTTCAACGTTCAAAGTGGGTAAATCCGGATTAACAAATACCAGAAAAAAATGATCATTAATTCCACTTAATGCAACTTTACCGCGACAAACAGGCCCCTTGATAAAATTCATAATCGAAAATCCGGCTTCATCTAACAGAAATTTATATCTGGATTTTATAGGCAGATCTTCAAATACAATAAATGGATTTGAACTAATTTCGATATCGTATGATGGCAGCTTTGTTATTTCATAAGCGGGCTTATAAAACAATTCCCGCCAAAACTCATAACGTTTTTTATTGAGCGCATAAGGCATATGTGTTTTAGCCACAACGGCAGAATGATATTGTTTTAAACGATAATAGAATATTGCATTGGCAGGTTTATCGTAAGGTCTGCGCATTGGCATTACCTTGATAGGCTTACCTGTTGGCGTATAAGAACGCACAATCCTGAAAAATGTTTTATTATCCAACCCCTCAAAATACAGATTGGCCAAATATAAATGCTCGAATAAATAACGATTGACCAGTTTTTCTTTCAGGCTTTCTCCATTAAAAAAATCTTCCCATTGATTAACCTGGTTTTGTATATCTGCGGATAAAGGCAGGCGCTTGGGTACTTTTGCCCCTTGGGCTATCCAGTCTTCAAGAACGGAGAATTCTTGCTGGTTTAATCCAGGCAAGCCATAAGGCATTCCCCATAACGGATGTTCAACCTTGAATGCTTCGATCTCTTCTATTTTTGGACAAAATTGTTTTCTTTTTAAACTCAAGTCAAAACTTTCTGGCAGAAGCGGTCCGTCAGGCAACGGATTTTCGTTTTTAAGCGCCAAAATTTTATACATTACACCCAGATCAAGATTCAACTCTGGACTCTGCTTGCGCTCATTCAATACCGGATAAAATTCTTGCTCACGCCACTCTTTATGCCCTTCACCATCCTCAAAAAATAACGGGGAAGCCGAACTTGCAAGCAATCGATAAGCATCATAAATTTCTGTTTTATTTGCACCTCTATCAATACCTTCCATGGATGTTAATTTTAATTGGCAGGGAGCATCGTAACACGCATGGCAAACAACACATCGCTGTTCAATGATTGTTTGCGCCTTATGGTATAAGGCTACATCGGCATCAGGGGCAATACGATTTATTCCTGTTTCTTGCCCATATTGGTTATCCAGCTGCCTTTGTGCCATCCAGTGACAGCTACTTAAGAGCACTATTAATGCGAGAGGAATTATTTTTTTGAACGGCGATGATTCACCTGACACAATACAAAACTCCTTCAAAAAAATTGTTTTCTTTCGGTTTTGAAAGTCTAATAACTAAGCAAATCTATCGTATTTTATAAGACTACTATTTCTCTGCACTGCCAGACAATCCCAAATACAATAATTAAGGCTTCCTCTCCAAAACACAAAAGCTGTAATTGTAAGGATTATTTTCACTTGCCTGAAAATGCTGTTCAGTCACCATCTGCCAATCGTTTTCTTTGAAAGCAGAAAAAGAAGCATCACCTTCAATATCGGCATGCACCTTGGTTAAATATATGCGCTGCGCTTCCGGCATAAATAACGAATATATTTGCTCACCACCAATCACCATGACTTCTGTCACGCCATCAGCCATTCCGACATTTTCTGCTATTGCCCTGGCTTCATTGACTGACCCGGCTAACCTGACGCCTTCCGGCAAAAGGATATTTTCTTGCGCACTGATGACAATATTGGTTCTACCAGGCAAGGGCTTGCCAATAGATTCAAATGTTTTTCGACCCATGATAATGGGCTTACCCATCGTCGTTTTTTTAAAATACCGTAAATCCTCAGGCAAATGCCATGGCAACTGATTATTTCTTCCTATAACGCCGTTTTGTGCCATAGCAACAATCAATGCAATATCCATCAAACAGCTACCGGCGCAGAAATATGGGCATCAGGGAAATAATTTTTCAACTCAAAATCTTCAAATTTAAATTCAAATATATTTTTTACGGCGGGATTAATTAACATCGTTGGCAATGGTTTGGGTGTTCGACTTAATTGCAAATCAACTTGCTCAAAATGATTGTTATATAAATGTGCATCACCAAAGGTATGAACAAAATCCCCACACTCAAGGTCACATACTTGCGCAACCATCATGGTTAACAACGCATAGGATGCAATATTAAAAGGCACACCTAAAAAAACATCGGCACTGCGCTGATACAATTGGCAGGATAACTTTCCTTCTGCAACATAAAACTGGAACAGGGTATGACACGGTGGCAACGCCATTTGATTGACATTGGCTACATTCCAGGCACTAACAATATGCCTGCGTGAATCTGGATTTTTCTTGATCTGCTCTATCAACTGAGAAATCTGGTCAATATGACCGCCATCAGGTGTTGGCCATGAACGCCATTGATAACCGTAAACGGGACCAAGATTACCTTTTTCATCAGCCCATTCATCCCATATCCTGACACCATTCTCCTTCAGATACCTGATATTGGTATCACCTTGCAAAAACCACAACAGCTCATGAATTATCGAGCGTAAATGCAATTTTTTTGTTGTTATGCAGGGAAATCCTTTATTCAAATCAAACCGCATCTGGTAACCAAATATACTTCTTGTTCCTGTACCTGTGCGGTCACTTTTATCAACACCATTGGCTTTAATATGGCGCATTAAATCAAGATATTGTTGCATTGTTATATTCTCTTTACTTTTTCGATTCTTGTTGATATGCCCAGACTAACAATATAACACCCGCAATTATCATGGGTATGGATAATTCCTGGCCACGTGACATCCAGCCAAATAATTCAAAGCCTATATGAGCATCAGGCTCACGGACAAATTCAACCAAAAAACGGAATATGCCATAAAAAATCAGGAAAAGTGCACCCGAGCCCCACTCCGGTCGAGGCTTTCTGTTATACCAGTAGATAATCAGGAAAAGCACAAGTCCTTCCAGGAAAGCCTGATAGAGTTGCGAAGGGTGGCGCACCAATCCTAAAGGATCTTTAGCGAATACCATACCCCAAGGCAAATCTGTTGGTCTTCCCCATAATTCCTGGCCAATAAAATTGCCTATCCTGCCAAAACCCAAACCCATAGGCACGGCTAACGCTGCGGTATCCAGTAAAGCGCCGACACGGATACCCTGTTTTTTAGCATAAAAATAACCCGCTACCAATACACCAATAAAACCGCCATGAAATGACATTCCTCCTTGCCATACTTTTAAAGCCCACAACGGATTTTCAATAAAACTGCCCCATCCATAAAAAAATACATAGCCAAAACGCCCGCCCAAAATCACACCTATTGCACCCCAAAAAATAACATCTTCCACTTGTTCGGGTTTTAACGACGTTCTGCCTAAAACAGCATTACGGCGGCAAATCCAGTAAGCAAATACGAAAGCGCATAAATACATAAGGCCATACCAATGCACTTGTAATGGGCCTAAATGCAGGGCTACCGGATCAATATTGGGATGATGAAGCATCAGCCTATCCCTAAAGTTTTGAGAATTAATGAGCCGCCTATAATAGCAAGAAATATTGCAAATAAACGCTTCAACTTTTTAGCCGGGAGTTTTTGCGCTAGTTTCGCGCCCAACTGGGCAAAAGGGGCACTTAAAATGGCTATACCTAAAAATGCAGGCAAATAGATAAATCCAAGGCTCCAGTCTGGCAATCCCTTCTGCAATGATCCAGCAATGCTATTACTAAACATACCCATCATTGCTATGGGTAAACCACAAGCTGCCGATGTTGCCACTGCTTGCTGCATTCTCGTTCCATAATAACTCAAAAAAGGCACGGTCAACGACCCACCCCCGATGCCGAACATTGCTGATAACCAGCCAATACCCACACCAACGCCTAACAGCCGTGATTTACCCGGCAATGGAGCCTCTCTCTCAGGCATAATCTCAAAACCCATTTGGATTGCCATTAGCAACAAATATGCGCCAATTATCCATTGCAGCCTGCTCCCTGGAATATGCACGATACTAAAAACTCCCAGCACTACTCCCAACAGGAGCCCTGGTGTCATACTTTTTACTACCGGCCAAAGTATCGATTTATTTTTTTGATGAGCCATCACCGAGCTGAGGGAAGATATACAAATAACAGCCAAAGAGGTGCCCACTGCCATATGGGTTAACCATTCTGGTGAAATTCCTTGCCCAGTGAATGCATAAATGAGTACGGGCACTATAATGACGCCGCCACCAACGCCAAATAATCCGGCCAGCAATCCGGCCAAAGCACCCAATAACAAATAAATAAATAAAGTAATGAACATCATCAGTACATTAATAATGAATGAGTAGGCATTGTACAAATTAACTGGTCTAAAGCGACTACTTATACCATCATAAAACCATGTGTATTATTTTTATCAACCAACACGCAGATTATCCGATCATTATCGCTGCGAATCGTGATGAATACTATGCAAGACCAACAGTAAACGCTCACTTCTGGACCGGCAAACCCATTTTGGCCGGTAAAGATTTACTGGCAGGAGGTACCTGGCTAGGCGTAACGCGAACAGGGCGATTTGCGGCGGTCACCAATTACCGGCAACCGGAACAACTCCCTAGTGGAAAAAGTCGAGGTCTTTTAGTCACTGATTTTCTTGAGAGCAACTTAAGCCAAAACGAATTTTCCGAACTTCTATCCCAAACATCTGGGGATTACGCTGGATATAATTGTGTATTCGGCAACCTTTCAACTAAAAGCACCGACATTCAGTACGTTAGCAATCGGGCTAAAAGTCCCCTAACCATAAATCATGGCATTGTTGGCTTAAGTAATGCTCTACTGGACACCCCCTGGCCCAAAGTTATTTTAGGGAAAAAACGCATTTCTGCCTTATTAGAAAACAGGTTTGATATTGAAGAATGGATGTATGCACTCAAGGATAATCAATGTGCTGACGATATACATTTACCCGAAACTGGACTGACAATAGAAACTGAGCGAAAGCTCTCACCTATATTCATCCAGAGCGATAATTATGGAACCCGTTGCAGTACTGTTATTACGATAGGAAAATCTGGCATTGTGAATTTTTTTGAACGTACTTATATCGAAGAGGGTATTTGCACAGAAAATCACCATTTTTGCTTCGAGGTAAATCCTTAATGCTACGCCGCTATCTTATTATTGTTTTTATCATTTACAGTGTTCTGGTAAGTTATTTTTGTTTAAGCATACCTTCAGGTATTACAAATATTGGGTCGTGGGATAAAATTGCCCATGCCTTAACCTATGCAGGTTTTGGCATACTGAGCTGCCTGATTGCAATAACCAAAAAACAGCTATTTTTTCTAATGTTGCTTTGTATATTTTACGGCATTGCTATCGAGTATCTACAAAGCCTGATCTCTTATCGCACAGCATCCTTGAATGATGTACTGGCTAATTTTGCCGGTTTATTTATTGGCTTAATGATTTCCAGGTTAATTCATTACTTTTTCCCATTACCTTTTTTAAAAAAACCAATAAAACACTCTGAAACAATGACTTAACAACTAACCATGCTATATTATGAACATAATGTAATTTCTTGAATGTGTATTTTTAACATTCAAGAAATCAATTCACTTCCAAGAGCAGGGTGATTAAACCGATTGGACGCCACAGAACAAGAACCTGCTATTCTTAGCAATAGCCCCAAAATACCAGGCTACACCATACTAAGTCGTTTAGGGACTGGTGGTATGGCAACTGTTTATCTCGCCATACAAGAAAGCTTCGGAAGGAAGGTTGCACTTAAAGTGATGACTTCCAAAGCACACGAAGACAACTCCTATAGCGATCGTTTTCTTCGTGAAGCCAAAATAGTTGCTCGCCTCTCGCATCCGCATATTGTGCCTGTTTATGATGTAGGCACCGCTGATGATTATTATTATATTTCTATGGAGTATCTCGATAACGGCGATCTATCTTCAAAAATCAAACAAGGCCTGACATTAAAGCAAATCATCAAAATTACCAAAGATGTTGCACTTGCCCTTGATTACGCGCATCGCAAAGGCATCATTCATCGGGATGTAAAACCCGATAATATTATGTTTCGCGAAGATGGTGCAGCCGTTTTAACGGATTTTGGGATAGCAAGACCCACAGCTCCGGATTCAAATATGACCCAGGTGGGCAAAGTTATCGGCACACCCAAATATATGAGCCCGGAACAAACCAAAGGTGAAGCGTTAGATAATACTTGTGATATTTATGCATTGGGTATCATGTTATTCGAACTCCTTACCGGTAATGTACCATTCGATGGCAATAACCCATTTGAAATTGGCATTCAACACCTCAAGGAGCCTATCCCTCGCCTGAAACCGGCGTTAAATACATTTCAGGAACTCATTGATAAATTACTCGCAAAAAATAAATCCCAGCGCATTCAAACAGGTCATGAAGTCATAGAATATCTTGATAATATTCAAGAAAGATTAGCAACTTCTGTGAATAAAAAAGTTTCACAACCAACATTAGCAAAAAGCCCCGACAATACAAAAACCGTAATGCAGGAAAATACTCACACGATGCGTGCTGATCAGGGAGATCGCAATAAATCATCTACCATCAATGAAAAAAAATCTGTCTCCTTGAGTTTGGTGACTTTGGTTGCACTTCTTGCAGCCATATTGGCTATAGTCACTCTTTGGTATGTGCCCTTTTTTGCACCTGATAATACTGAATTAATGGGTGCTCACCAAAAACTGATCCATATTCTTCAACCACAATCTGGTACCGATATTACAGCTTCTGAAACACCGGCTATTGAAAAGAAACCCGTCAAAACGGTTATTGACAACCGCATTCAAAAAAACCTGAATGAAGCAAAAGTCGCTATCGCATTAGGCAATTATGCAACACCGGAAGGTGAAAGCGCCTTAGACTACTACCGCATGGTCCTGAAGATAAATAATGATAACCTTGAAGCGAAATTGGGCATTGCCGACATAGCGAATAAACTGGTTACACAAACTAACGAAGCCATTACATCAGGCAATTTTGAAAAAGCACATGAACTGGTTAGCATAACAAGATCCATTTCATTAAATATCCCTGGCCTGAGCGATGCAGAAGCTATGCTTCAACAACGCGAGCAAGCGAACATTGAAGAAGAAAAAAAACAAGCTGTAATCGCTGCCCAAAAAGAAACAGAGAAACGCGAGCGTGAAGAAAAACTTCAGGCGCAAAAAGAACAAGTAGCTGCGCCTGCCAGTACCCGGAAATCAAAACCCGTTGCTGCCAACCCAACGAAAATAGAAGAACCCACTGAAACAAATAATACCACCGCTCTTTTCAACAAAGTCCGCATTAATGGCTTGTTAGCCAAGGCAGATACCTATTACTCAAGAGGTGATTACCACACGCCATCACAAGAAAGTGCACTAGGTAAATATCTCGAAGTATTATCCATTGATCCGGGTAACCAACAGGCAAAACAAGGTATCGAAAAAGTCGTAAACGTGATGGCTAATGAAATACAAGACAAGTTACTGGCGCAGGAATTTAGTAATGCTCAGGCCATATATACCAAAGCAATCAATGCTTCCCCCAATAACAGCCGACTACAAACTTTGGGCAGATCTAAAGGCTGGTAATCCTTCTGAATGGTATAAAGGGCATCGCTAAAAACCATCTTTCCGTTATAGCTGCTCAGCTGCGTGCTCGATCCCTCATTTACTGCGTGTAAACTGCAGTTCTGCGCGGTGCTTCCTTGCTCTCCCGGAAAAATCCTGGCTTTTAGA
>CAZTZY010000041.1:0-25028 GCA_964617765.1 uncultured Spongiibacteraceae bacterium | reverse complement strand
GTTGCCCACACCCGCTGCACCCGTCACTGATGAACAGTCGCCGCTATAGCTGATGCTGCCCGCTTCTGTGCTGCTGAAGGTGTAATCCGGTGCTGTGTTGTTGCTGATCAGCGCTATCGGCGCAACCTGTCTCAGAACCGGCACCAGGGAGTCTATGGTAAATGATGAGATCGCTAACGCTGGAGATACATTGCCCGCCGCATCACGTACACGTAACGTACACGTGCTGTACGTCGCTGAACGCAAGTCATCCAGGACAATCGTATTGTTACCTGATACCGCTGCTGATGCAGAAGAAGTACAGCCTCCACCATATATCAGTGTACCCGCTTCATCGGTATTGAACGTGTAGGCCGGTGTGACATCTGTCGTGTTACCAATCGGTGTCACTTCGCTCAGCGTCGGTGCTGTTTGTTCAATATCAAAGCTGTTCACCGCCAATACTGCTGAGGTGTTACCGGCTGTATCGGTTACCGTCAAGCCGCAATTATTATGCGTGGCCAATGACAGGCTATTGAAATCTACCCAGTTATCGCCGTCATTCGCGAACGTATCCGCTGATGAACAGTCGCCACTGTAGGTGATGGCGCCTGATTCGTTACTGGTAAACGTGTACCGCGGCGTATCATCATTCGTCGGTGTCGTTACCGGCACTACTACACGCAATACAGGCGCGGTTGTGTCAACTGTAAACTCTCTCACATCCAGATAATCCGAAGCATTGCCTTCATTATCCGTAACCCGGAATCGGCAATTGCCATGAGCACCATCAGCAAGGGAATTAAATGTAATGGTATTGTTTCCTGGATTAGCAGCTGATGTAACAGATGTACAATCACCCGCAAAGGTAATTGTACCGGTTTCAGTACTGCTAAAAGTGAAATCGGGCGTATTGTCAGCCGTAATGAGAGCAACAGGGGTTACAGTTCTTAATACAGGAATCAACGTATCTATGGAGAACGATGTGATAGCTAACGGTGAAGATATATTTCCCGCAGAGTCTCGAACCTGTATTGTACAATCACTGTAAACACCGGATCGCAGGTCATTCAGGATTATCGTATTGGCACCAGTGGTGGCTGCTGTAATGGAGGATGAACAGTAGCCTCCATAGACGATAGTACCTGCCTCACTGGTATTAAACGTATAATTCGGCGTTGAATCATTACTGTTGCCGATTGGCGACACTTCTGTCACTACAGGCGCTGTCTGCTCAAGAGTAAAATCATTCACATCCAGCACTGCCGATGTATTACCGGCACTATCAGTCACAGTAAGACCACAATCTGTATAGGTAGCAGCCAACAAAGTATTGAAATCCACCCAGTTCTCGCCATCATTTGCAAACAAATCAACCGAGCTGCATGAACCGGAATAGGTAATTACGCCTGACTCATTACTAATGAACGTATAACGGGGAGTGTCATCATTGGTTGGGTCAATGACTGGCGTTACAACCCTTAGTAGTGGAGCAGCGGTATCTACCGTAAATTCCCTGATATCAAGATAATCCGATGCATTACCTAATGCATCCGTTACCCGGATGCGACAGTTTGCATGTATACCATCTGCCAGCGTATTGAGGGTAATCGAGTTGTTACCGGCAACTGCTGCACCCGTCACTGATGAACAATCACCGCTATAGCTGATTGTACCGTCTTCGGTGCTGCTGAAGGTATAGTCAGGTGCTGTATTGTTGCTGATCAACGCAATGGGAGCAACCTGCCTCAAAACAGGCAACAACGCATCGATCGTGAAAGTGGAAATCGCTAACGGTGACGATATATTGCCAGCCTCATCACGCACACGCAATGTACAAGTGCTGTATGTCGCTGAACGCAGGTCATCAAGGACAATTGTATTATTTCCCGATGTCGCAGCTGAAGTTGATGAAGTACAACCCCCGCCATAAATAATAGTACCCGCTTCGTCTGTATCGAATGTGTAGGCAGGTGAAGTGTCAGTGGTGCCATAAAGTGGATTGGTACCGATACGTGTAACCTCAGTTAGAACAGGTGCAGTTTGTTCTATGGTAAAGTCATTCACATTCAGTACAGCTGATGTATTACCGGCAGCATCGGTTACGGTCAAGTCACAGTTTGTGTGTGTTCCCAAAGATAGCGTATTGAAATCGACACTGTTATCACCGTCATTGGCCAGGGTATCCGCCGCTGAACAATCACCGCTGTAAGCTATAGTGCCCGCTTCATTGGAGGCAAATGTGTAACGCGGCGTATCATCATTCGTTGGTGTCGTTACCGGCACTACCACGCGCAATAAGGGTGCAGTCGTATCGACGGTGAATTCTTTCACATCCAGGAAGTCAGATGCATTACCATCAGCATCAGTTACCCGGATACGACAATTAGCATGTGACTTATCGGCCAATACATTAAATGTAATGGTGTTATCTCCTGCCGTAGCAGATGACGTTACTGATGAACAATCACCCACATATGTAATAGTGCCAGCTTCGGTGCTATTGAATGTATAGTCAGGAGTATTATCTCCGGTTATTACAGCAACAGGTGACACTTGCCTTAAGACAGGTATCAACGTATCAATAGTGAACGGTGATATTACCAATGCTGACGATATATTGCCCGCCACATCACGAACGCTAACCGTACAATTACTGTATGCACCAGAGCGCAGCTCATTCAGGGTAATGGTGTTATTTCCTAAAACGGCATTAGAAGTAGCAGATGAACATGAGCCTCCATATACGATCGAGCCAGGCTCAGTCGTATTGAAAGTATAATCTGGCGATGCATCATTACTGCTGCCGATAGGTGTGATTTCAGACACAACTGGCGGAGTCTGTTCAATGGTAAAGTCATTCACATCAAGTACTGAAGAGGTGTTGCCTGCAGCATCAGTCACAGTCACACCACAATCAGTATAGGTAGCCGGGAACAAGGTATTGAAATCTACCCAATTCTCCCCATCATTTGCAAACACATCCACCGAGCTGCATGAACCCGAATAGGTAATTACGCCTGATTCATTGGTATTAAATGTAAAACGCGGCGTATCATCGTTCGTTGGGTCTGTCACCGGCACCATTACTCTTAATACCGGCACAGTGGTATCGACGGTAAAATCCCTGACATCAAGGAAATCAGAGATATTTCCTAATGCATCAGTAACACGAATTTTACAGTTACCATGAGCACCATCAGCCAGTGCATTGAACGTAATGGCATTATCGCCAGCTGCAGCCACAGTTGTTATCGATGAACAATCTCCTGCGTAGGTAATTGTACCAGCCTCTGAACTATTGAAAGTGTAGTCGGGTGTATTATCACTTGTTACCGATGCTATCAATGTCACCTGTCTTAATACTGGCACCAAAGAATCAATAGTAAATACAGACACTGCTAACGCAGACGATATATTGCCCGCAGTATCTCGTACTCGAATAGTACAATCACTATATACAGCTGGTCTTAAATCATTAAATGTCACTGTATTATTACCGGCAACAGCAACTGAAACTGATGATGAACATGAACCACCATAAATAATGGTCCCTGCCTCATCGGTATTAAAGGTATAGTCAGGGGAAGTATCTGTGCTTCCATACAAAGGATTAGTGCCGATGCGCGTCACCTCGGTAACAACGGGTGCTGTCTGCTCAATGGTAAAATCATTCACATCCAATACAAGTGAGGTATTACCTGCCGTATCAGTAACCGTCAAGCCGCAATCAGTATAAGTAGCCGGGAACAAGGTATTAAAATCGACCCCATTCTCACCATCGTTTGCAAACAAATCCACCGAGCTACAGGCACCGGAATAGGTAATAACGCCCGGCTCATTGGAGTTAAATGTATAACGCGGTGTATCATCATTGGTAGGGCTCATCACTGCAGCCATTACTCTTAATACCGGGGCTGTGGTATCCACAGTAAATTCCTTCACATCCAGAAAATCAGATACATTGCCTAAAGCATCCGTTAAACGAATTTTGCAATTGCCGTGGGAACCATCAACAAGAGCATTAAAGGTAATTGAATTATTACCTATTACCGCAGTTGAAACACCAGAAGAACAGTCACCCGCGTAAGTCAGGGTTCCAGCCTCCGTGCTGCTGAAGGTATAGTCCGGGGTATTATCACTGATGATGACAGGTATAGGTGTTACTTGTCTCAATACGGGCGCCAGTGAATCAATGGTAAATGCAGATACCGCTAACGCTGAAGATATATTGCCGGCAGCATCGCGAACCCGAACGCTACAATCACCGTAAGAGCCGGAACGCAAATCATTAAATGTGATGGTATTATTACCTGAAACTGCTACTGAACTGGATGATGAGCAAGATCCACTATATAGAATGGCGCCTGCCTCATCAGTATCAAACGTGTAATCAGGCGTGGTATCTGTACTGCCGTAAAATGGATTGACACCTATACGCGTTACTTCCGACAACACCGGCAACAACAAATCAATGGTAAAATCATTCACCATTAAAGATGCAGAGGTATTACCCGCCGCATCTGTTACTGTTAATGAACAACCGGTATAAGGAGTTTCTGCTGATGCAACTGGCGCTGGTGTTAGAGTAAAATCTATCCAGTTTTCACCATCACTGGCTGTCACATCAGAAGAGCTACAATTACCCGAATAACTGATAACGCCGACTTCATTCGAGTTAAATTTATATTGCGGCGTAGTATCATTGCCTGGATTAGCCACTAACTCGAGAACAGAAATTACGGGTGCTGTAGTATCTACAGAAAAGCCCTTCACACTCAGAATATCTGAGACATTTCCAAGAGCATCGGTAACAGTCAACTTACAATTACTGTGTATACCATCACTCAATGCAGCGAAGTCAACCGAATTATTTCCGGCAACCCCAACAGATCCTGCAGAGCAATCTCCCTGATAACTAATTGTTCCTGGCTCAGTACTGCTAAACGTGTAAGTCGGCGTATTATCTCCGGTAATTACAGGCACTGGACCAACTTCAACCAATACTGGAGAAATAGAATCGATAGTAAACGGCGAAACTGTCAGTGGTAACGATAAATTACCGGCTGCATCGCGAATCTGGATAGTGCAATCAGCGTGGAGACCTTGGCTTAACTCATTAAAGGTGACCGTATTATTCAACAACGTTGCTTTATCACTTGCAGAAGAACATGACCCACCATAAACGATGGCACCAGCCTCATCAGTATCAAACGTGTAATCTGGAGTAGTATCTACACTGCCATAAAGCGGATTGGTGCCGATACGCGTCACTTCTGATAACACGGGCAACAACAAATCCACAGTAAAATCGTTCACAACTAACGGCACAGAAATATTGCCCGCCGCATCCGTCACCGTTAATGAACAACCTGTATAAGGTGTATCTGCAGAAGCTACTGGAGCTGGAGCCAGAGTAAAATCTATCCAGTTCTCACCATCACTGGCTGTTGCATCCGAAGAACTGCAATTACCCGAATAATTAATCACACCCACTTCATTAGAGCCGAACCGGAATTGCGGCGTAGTATCGTTAGTAGGGCTCGATACCAATTGCACTACGCTCAGCAATGGCGCAGTTGTATCTACCGTAAAATCCTTCACTGTCAGGATATCTGACACATTGCCTAATGGATCAGTAACCTGCAGCTTACAATTATTGTGCATACCGTCTGCAAGGACTGCAAAATCAACTGCATTATTTCCAGCAACTGCCGGGATAGTTGACGAACAATCGCCAAAATAAGTGATACTACCAGCTTCAGTACTATTGAAAGTATAGGTCGGGGTATTATCTCCAGTGACTACAGGAACAGGACCGACTTCAACAAGAACCGGCGAAATGGAGTCAATGGTAAAAGGCGATATTGTTAATGGTAAAGATGTATTACCGGCTGCATCACGAACCCTGATAGAACAATCGCTGTGAACACCCTGGCTCAATTCATTGAATGTCACTGTATTATTAAGAGCTGCCGCATCTACAATAGTTGATGAACACGAACCCGCATAAACTATGGTTCCAGCCTCATCAGTATTGAACGTGTAATCCGGTGTTGTATCCACACTGCCATATAATGGATTAGTGCCTATACGCGTAACTTCAGTCACTACCGGCAACAGTAAATCCACAGTAAAATCATTCACGACTAACGGCACTGATATATTGCCTGCCGCATCAGTCACCGTTAATGAGCAACCAGTATAAGGTGTATCAGCCGATGCGACTGGCGCTGGCGCCAGCGTGAAATCTATCCAGTTTTCTCCATCACTAGCCGTTATATCGGAGGAACTGCAATTACCGGAATAAGCAATGGTGCCAACTTCATTCGAATTAAACCTGTATTGCGGCGTAGTGTCATTAGTTGGGGTTGATACCAGTTGTACAACTGTCAGTACAGGTGATGTGGTGTCTACTGTAAACTCTCTCACATCCAGAACATCAGAAATATTACCCAAACCGTCAGTCACCCGAAGTTTGCAATTGCCATGCACACCATCTGCAAGCGTTGAAAAATCGATGGTGTTATTGCCCGCTACCGCAGATGTCACTGACGAACAATCTCCAATATAACTAATCGTTCCAGCCTCCGTACTATTAAAGCTATATGCAGGGGTATTATCACCGGTAATGAGAGGAACAGGAGTAATTTGGGCCAATACAGGAGGAATTGAATCGATAGTAAATGGCGATACCGTTAGAGGCGATGATAAATTACCCGCCGCATCACGTATCCGAATAATACAATTACTATGGTTACCTTGAGTAAACTCATCAAATGTAATCGTATTATTGCCAACGTCTGCCATTAACCTCGATGCAGTACATCCCGCAATATAAACCAGCTCCCCTGCCTCATCAGTATTAAAGGTATAATCAGGCGTGGTATCTGTACTGCCATAGAGCGGGTTAGTACCTATGCGCGTCACTTCAGTTAATGTCGGGGCCTGTAAATCTACCTGGAAATCATTCACCACTAACGGTAAAGATGTATTGCCTGCGACGTCGGTCACTGTCAATGCACAACCAGTATATAAACTTACCGCACCAGAAGCAGGGGACGGGCTTAAATTAAAATCGACAAAGTTCTCTCCATCACCGGCAAAGGTATCCGACGAACTACATGCACCTATATATCCCAATGTTCCTGATTCATTAGTGACATAGGTAAAACGCGGAGTAGGATCATTGCTATTCACTTCTACCTGCGTAACCACTCTTAAAAGCGGAGGGGTAAGATCGACACGGAATTCATCAACATCTAACATTTCAGATCGATTGTTAACAGCATCTGTGACTGTAATACGGCAATTGGTATGTGCACCCTCTGCCAGCGTATTGAAAGTGATTGTGTTATTTCCTACGACAGCATTGGTTGTGCCGGAAGAACAATCGCCGGTATATCCAATAGTACCTGCCTCTGAACTGCTAAAAGTGAAATTGGGTGTAGTATTGCCAGTAAGAGGCGGCACCCTGACAACCGTTCTTAATACCGGAGCAATCGCATCAACTGTAAATGTAGAGACTGCCAATGGAGACGACATATTACCGGCAGCATCACGCACACGAATGGTACAACCGCTATACGTAATTGATCGCAATTCATCAAACCTGACTGTATTGATACCAAAAACCGCTTTTTCAGTTGGCGCCGAACAACCTCCCGCATAAAAAATGGTGCCGGCCTCGGAGGATCCAAACTGATAGGTTGGCCTTGTGTTATTGCCCAAAGCCGGAATCGGGGTAATTTCGATCAAGGTTGGAGGCGTGAGATCAGATCCACCGCCGCCACCACCGCCAATACCCACATCGGTTATATCGGCAACTCTGAAAGAAGATACATTTAAAACATTCGATAAATTTCCCGATCTATCCGTAACCGTTAACTGACAATCACTGTAAGTTCCCAAAGGCAACTGGGAGAAACGGATTAAATTAAGACCTGCCTTGACCTTAACAATAGTAGAAGAACAACTACCAGAAACTGCCAAAGTACCGGATTCGCTACTTTTATAGACATACTCGGGGGTGACATCTGCTGTTGGATTCTGAACGGGTATAATTTCAGTTAAAATAGGGCCTTTCGTGTCTTTTGCAGACGGAGGATTGTCTGTTACATCCTGCCCACAGGCGGTTAACAAAATGACGCTGCTCAAGAGCAATAACGAATACGGCTTCATGCGAATTCCTCTACGAATTCCAAAATAAAAAGTAATACTTTTGATAGTAGTAGTAGTAGCTTAGACAGTAAAGACAGGGACGTTTTTTGCTCGAAAAATAAACAAGCTTGACGTTAAATTGAACGTATTTTACTCAACCGTTCAAGATAGATGCGTCAATATTTAATCAGAAATATGGTTTGCCAGCACTTCAACCAATTCTTTAACCCTTTGTTTTTATTATCATTATTTATAAACATCGTCATTATTACCAACTTATTGATACAGCTGGCCACCAATAACTCGACAGTTTATATTCTATCCAACACTACTTCGACGTAAATATTTGCCCAATAGTACCTGATTTTAAATATCTTTTACACTCGGTTTAAATCCACCGCCCAACGGAAAAGCCGTAATATTACCACCCATACTTTCAGACACTTTAGGCACACCCTGCCTCTCAACCTCATCTATACGGATAATGGCGTGCATGGGAATGTAACTGCGCTTTACGGTAGCAAATTCACTTTTCAGCTTTTCTTCACCTGGATCCACGATCAACTGGTTTTTTTCACCAAACAAAAACTCTTCAATTTCAATAAATCCATAGAGATCACTTTGAAATATCTGCTGCACATAGACTTCATAAACTTGTGCTTGATTCAAAAAAATAACCTTGAATATAGGGTTATCCATCTCTATAAAACCTGAAGTGACGTAATGGACTCGGGATGATAACAAACTTCTTGAAAAAACTCAGTAAACCCTTACAACTCAGAAACTCGGTGTAATGCTGTGCAGCAATAATAAGTCACTGTATAATCGCTGACCATTTTTCAAGCAACATCAGATATCCCAGAATGACTGAACCACGCATCAAAAAGCTTTTTATTAAAACCCAGGGCTGCCAGATGAACGAATATGATTCATCACGCATGCGCGACCTTTTAGGCGAATCTCATCAACTGGTTGAGACGGATAACGCCGAAGATGCCGACATTATTCTGCTTAATACCTGCTCAATTCGCGAAAAAGCCCAGGAAAAAGTCTTTCATCAACTGGGGCGCTGGAAAAAGCTGAAAAAGAAGAATCCTGATTTAATCATTGGTGTTGGCGGCTGCGTCGCCAGTCAAGAGGGCGCCAATATTGCCAAACGAGCACCCTTTGTGGATGTCATTTTTGGCCCGCAAACCCTGCATCGATTGCCTGAAATGATAGATGCCTCAAAACAAAACAATGCACCCACTATTGTTGATATCAGTTTTCCAGAGATAGAAAAATTTGACCGTTTGCCTGATCCCAAAGTCGATGGCCCTAGCGCACTGGTTTCGGTCATGGAAGGCTGTAGTAAATATTGCACATTTTGTGTTGTACCCTACACACGTGGCGAAGAAGTCAGTCGCCCGCTCGATGATGTACTCACTGAAATTGCAGTTTTAGCCTCCAAAGGCGTACGGGAGGTTAATTTACTGGGACAAAACGTTAATGCCTACCGTGGTCTTGACAAGAATGGCGAGATTGTCGATTTTGCCGAACTTTTACATTACGTGGCGCGAATACCGGGAATTGGACGCATTCGTTATACCACTTCTCATCCCGTTGAGTTTTCTGATGCACTGATTCAAGCCTATGCAGAAATCCCAATATTGGTCGATCATTTACATTTGCCCGTTCAAAGTGGCTCTGATCGTATTCTTGCAATGATGAAACGCGGTCATACAGCTATTGAATACAAATCAAAGATCCGCAAACTTCGGCAAATAAGACCAAATTTAAGCTTATCTTCGGATTTTATTATTGGCTTTCCTGGCGAAACCGATGCCGACTTTGAGGCCACAATGAACCTGATCCAGGCGATGGATTACGATATGAGCTTCAGCTTTATTTATAGCCCGCGCCCTGGCACACCGGCAGCAGACCTTGCTGATGAAACACCTGAAGAAGTGAAAAAACAGCGCCTGGATATCTTGCAAGCCCGCATCATCCAGCAGGCCATGCAAATCAGCCGCCGCATGGTCGGCGAAACGCATCGCATTCTGGTGACCGGAGTATCAAGAAAAGATCCTGGCCAATTACAGGGCCGCACTGAAAACAATCGCGTGGTGAATTTTAGTTGCACTGATGAATCACTCATAGGCGAATTTGTTAATGTGCTGATTCATGAAGCCTTGCCCAATTCTTTACGCGGAGAAATGATTTCGGGTTAATCGTAGCTGTTTCGGCATTTACACTTGAACCAATGCCATTTTCAGTTACGATTAAATCCACTCCATTAATTATTGAATCCCTTGAAACCATTCACCTTAACCAAACAACAAATTTCACTGGAGCCCAATAACGCACGCAGTCTGGCCAATCTTTGTGGTCATTGCGATGCCAATTTACGTGAAATTGAACAGCGCCTTCATGTTTCCATCCATAATCGCGGTAATACTTTTCAGCTGGAAGGCAGCGAAACATCAGTACATGCTGCCAGCGAACTGTTGATAAACCTCTACGCTGAATCAGACAGTGGAATTACCCTGACCCCTGAAATTATTCATCTATCCCTACAAACCTCAGCCATTGAAAATCTCGCCGAAGCCAAACAAGACAATAAGATTGCCGACATATCGACCATTCGCACACCTAAAATATTTATCAAACCCCGCGGCAAGAATCAAAAAGGTTATGTTCAGGCTATACGCAGCAATGATATTAATTTCGGCATTGGCCCAGCCGGTACCGGCAAAACCTATTTAGCAGTAGCCTGTGCTGTTGAAGCACTGGAAAAAGAAGAAATTCAGCGCATTTTATTGGTTCGCCCCGCCGTAGAAGCTGGAGAAAAGCTGGGCTTTTTACCGGGTGATCTATCACAAAAAGTAGACCCTTATTTACGCCCTTTATATGATGCCCTCTATGAAATGATTGGATTTGAACGCGTCGAGAAACTGATTGAACGCCATGCCATTGAAATTGCCCCTTTAGCCTTTATGCGCGGACGCACCCTGAACAACTCCTTTATTATTTTGGATGAAAGCCAGAATACTACACGCGAACAGATGAAAATGTTCCTTACACGAATTGGTTATGGCTCTACGGCTGTGATTACCGGCGATATTACGCAAGTTGATTTAGCAGGAGGAGCATTACGTTCTGGCTTAAAACATGCCCTGGAAATTCTGGAGAATGTGAATGGCATCAGTTTTACCCATTTCACTTCCAAAGATGTCGTGCGCCATCCATTGGTACAACGCATCGTTGAAGCCTACATTGCCGCAGAAGATAACCTGAAATAACATGAACCTTACTGTCGACATTCAACGCGCCCATACCTCAGGTTTTGCTCCAAGCGATGAACAGATCACGCAATGGGTGCAAGCCTGTATTCAAAGCGATGAAGACTTTGAAGTCAGTATCCGCATTGTTGATAACGCAGAAATGATTGAACTCAACACCCAATATCGCCAAAAAGCCAAAACCACGAATGTTTTATCATTTCCAGCGAATTTCCCCGAAGAATTGAATATCCCATTATTAGGCGACATCGTTATTTGTGCAGCTGTTGTTGCCGAGGAAGCGCTTGCCCAAAACAAGGATATCATTGCCCATTGGGCGCACATGACCATTCACGGCATGTTACATTTGCTCGGCTACGATCATATTGATGAAACTGAAGCCCATGAAATGGAAACACTTGAGACTTCCATCATGCAGGCATTACACTATCCACCCCCTTATGAAGCAGAGGACAACTAATTCAATCATGAGCGAAGGACGATCTCCCAACGATTCAGGCGAACATCCCTGGATCGAAAAAATCAGCCGATTATTTAGCACAGCACCCAAGTCACGCGAAGATATTAATCAGTTCCTTTTGTTTGCCAAAGATCAACTGCTGCTTGATGAAGATGAATTCACTATTATTCAGGGCGCCATGGATGTTACCGATATCCAGGTTCGTGAAGTGATGGTTCCCCGCTCCAAAATGATAGTGATTAAGGCCAGCGATAGCCCGCAAGAATTTCTCCCGGCCCTGATCAAATCGGGCCACTCGCGATTCCCGCTGATGGGTGAAGACAACGATGATATTTTGGGCATCCTCCACGCCAAGGATTTACTGGAATTGATTCTCGAAAAAAATACCGATGATTTTGACCTCAGTAAATATATTCGCCCCGTACATAAAGTCCCGGAAAGCAAACGACTGAATAAATTACTCAATGATTTTCGCACCACCCGCAACCACATGGCCATTGTTATCGACGAATATGGTGGCATTTCAGGCCTTATCACCATTGAAGATGTGTTAGAAGAAATTGTTGGGGAAATAGAAGACGAGTTTGATGTTGATGAAGATGAATCCATCAAAAAAATCTCTGACAACGACTTCATGATTAAAGGACACACTACGATTGTAGACTTCAATAAAGCATTTAACTCGGAACTCGACGAAACGGAATTTGACACCATTGCCGGTTTGATTACCCAACAATTCGGGCACATCCCACAACGCAATGAATCCGTCGATATTGATAAATTTACCTTCAAGATTTTACATGCCGACAAACGTCGTATTCATTTGATTCGCCTGTATATCACTGCATAAAACCAAGCTTAATGTGACTTTATCCAACTTACCGAATCGCCTGCCTGTTAAAACTCAATTCATCGTTGAGTTTATTGGTATGTTTACTGCAGGCTCACTAATTACATTATCGTTAGCCCCTTTTTATTATTGGCCTCTGGCAATAATAGCAATGAGCGCTTTACACCTTGCGCTTGTTGATGCCTCACCTAAACAATCCATGTGGCGCGCCACTTATTTTGCAACAGGCTTGCAGCTTTCAGGTAATTTCTGGGTCTATGTGAGCATGCATGAACACGGGGGCGCCAATGCAATTCTCGCCAGCATCATGACCCTGGGATTGTGCCTTTTTCTGGCATCATGGCTCATACCTCTGGGATATGTATACGCACGCTTTATTCGTGATAAAAAAGGCGGAAAAACTTTTGGCTTTGCCGCTTTATGGATCATCAGCGAATGGCTAAAAACCTCTTTACTAACAGGTTTTCCATGGCTTTTTTTGGGTTACTCGCAACTACAAGCTCCACTGCATGATTGGGCTCCGGTTATTGGCACTTTCGGCATCAGCTTTATTCTTGCCTATACAGGAGCTGTCATTAGCACTGGCTTGATTAAGCGCAAATTACCTATTGAATCTCTCATTGTCATGGTGCTTTGGTTATTGCCGCTGATATTGACCCACATTGAATGGACTAAAAAGAAAAACGACACTGCCTATTCAGTAGCCTTGATACAACCCAACATCGATCTGGAAGATAAATGGGTGCCTGAAAACCGCGAACCCATCATGAATTATTTCAGGCTCAGTACGGAAGAACTGAAAAATATCGACCTCATCATTTGGCCAGAAACTGCCCTGCCTGATCTCTACAACAATATTCCGGATTATCTTGAAGAAATTAATGGCATTGCCATTGCCAACAATAGCGCTGTTATTATGGGGCTTGCCAGTAAATGGTATGACAATGAACAACCTGTGTACCACAATTCGATTGTTGCCATCGGTAAAGGCAGTGGTCTTTATCACAAACAAAAACTGGTACCCTTTGGTGAATATGTGCCATTAGAAGAATGGCTACGGGGATTAATCCAGTTTTTTGATTTACCTTTATCGCAATTCAGTGCAGGGCCCGATAATCAGGAACCCCTTCATGCCCATGATCTGGTGATCATGCCCTATATTTGTTATGAAGTCGTTTATCCAGACTTTGTGGCACATACTGCCGGTGCAGCTGACATATTGCTGACAGTGAGCAACGATGCCTGGTTTGGTACTTCCATTGGCCCACTGCAACATATGCAAATGGCACAAATGCGCGCTCTGGAAACCGGGCGCTACATGATTCGTGACACCAACAATGGTATTACCGGGGTTATAAATGCCAATGGCGACATTATTGCGGCACTTCCGCAATTCACACGAGACATCCTGAAAGCCGATGTTTATGCATATGAGGGATTAACACCCGTGGCCCGATATGGCACACTACCTGCTGTTATTTTTAGCATGGTAATCCTGCTTTTACTCTGGCGATTACCCACACAAAACCCCAAAAAACTGAATGACTCTTAACGGGCCTGTTCAGCGTTTGGAAAAACCGTTTCCACTTCAACCAGTGTTTTAAAACAAGATGCAAGAACAATATACCCCCGACAGTATCGAAAAAGATGTGCAATCCTTCTGGCAGAAAAACCAGAGTTTTTCCGTCACTGAAGATCCCACGAAAGAAAAATTTTATTGCCTGGCGATGTTCCCCTACCCCAGCGGCAAATTACACATGGGTCATGTGCGTAATTACACCATTTCTGATGTGATAGCACGTTTCCAGCGTATGCAGGGTAAAAATGTTATGCAACCCATGGGTTGGGATGCTTTTGGTTTGCCTGCGGAAAATGCTGCCTTAAAAAATAATGTAGCACCGGCCGGATGGACCTATTCCAATATCGATTACATGAAAAATCAGCTCAATAGCCTGGGTTTCGGTTACGACTGGAAACGCGAACTGGCCACCTGCAAGCCAGATTATTACCGTTGGGAACAATGGTTTTTTACCCAGCTGTATGCCAAAGGCCTGGTCTACAAAAAAATGTCGACCGTGAACTGGGATCCTGTTGACCAGACTGTTCTGGCTAACGAACAGGTTATCGATGGCCGAGGCTGGCGTTCCGGCGCCCTCATTGAGCGCAAGGAAATTCCGCAATGGTTTATCAAGATTACCGATTATGCCGAACAGTTACTGAATGACCTCGATAAACTTGATGAATGGCCTGAGCAGGTTAAAACCATGCAACGCAACTGGATTGGTCGCTCTGAAGGCCTTGAGTTGCAATTTGCCGTAAAAAATGAAGAACCCTTAACGGTTTTTACTACCCGACCTGACACATTAATGGGCGTCAGTTATCTGGCGATAGCTACAGAACATCCGTTAGCGCATAAAGCGGCAAAAAATAATATCGCCCTACAGGCACTGATCGATAAACAAAAGAATATCAAGGTTGCCGAAGCCGATATGGCCACTATGGAAAAAGAAGGCATGGCTACCGGCCTGTATGCAATCCATCCCATTACAGGCCAGGAAGTACCAATTTGGGTCGCCAACTTTGTATTAATGAGTTACGGCTCCGGGGCAGTCATGTCAGTACCTGGCCACGATCAACGTGATTGGGAATTTGCCAAAAAATACCAACTTCCGATCCAACAGGTTATAACGCCACTGGATAATTCTGTTATTGATGTACAAACAGAAGCCTATACCGAAAAAGGCCTCCTGGTTAATTCCGGTGAATTTAATGGACTCACATCACAACAGGCTTTGGATGCTATTGCCGATAAATTAGGCCCTGAAGGCAAAGCTACCCGCAAGGTCAATTACCGCTTGCGCGACTGGGGCGTTTCACGCCAGCGTTATTGGGGCACACCGATACCCATGTTCAACTTGCCCGAAGGCGGGGAAATTGCTGTTCCAGCTGACCGTCTACCTGTGTTACTACCGGAAGATGTTGTCATGGATGGTGTTAACTCGCCGATCAAAACCAATCTGGAATGGGCCAAAGACACGCTGAATGGAAAACCCGTATTAAAGGAAACCGATACATTCGATACCTTTATGGAATCCTCATGGTACTACGCACGTTTCTGCTCACCGCAATACAATGAAGGCATGCTCGATCCTGCTGCAGCGAATTACTGGCTGCCCGTTGATCAATATGTGGGCGGCATCGAACACGCTATATTACATCTGTTATATTCTCGCTTTTTCCACAAGCTGATGCGCGATTTGGGCCTGGTCAATAGCGATGAACCTTTCAAGCGCTTATTATGTCAGGGCATGGTCGTCGCAGAAACCTATTTCCGTGAAGAAGATAACGGCAAAAAGAATTTTTATGCTCCGAATGAAGTTGTCGTAGAACGTGACAGCAAAGGTCGCATTAGCGGTGCCACGTTAAAAACTGATGGGCAGCCTGTGATTGTTGGTGGCATTGAAAAAATGTCAAAATCCAAAAACAATGGTACTGACCCACAGGAAATGATTGATCAATACGGCGCTGATACCGTGCGCTTGTTCATGATGTTTGCTGCCCCACCCGAGCAATCACTGGAATGGTCAGATTCTGCAGTCGAAGGCTCACATCGTTTTTTACGTCGTTTCTGGAAACTGATCTATACCCATTTACAATCAGTCAGTATTCCGGCACTTGATGTAAAAAACCTCAATGCTGAGCAACAGTCACTGCACCGAAAAACTCATGAAACCATACAAAAAGTGACAGAGGCTTATTCCCGTCGTTATGCCTATAACACTGCAATAGCCGCAGTGATGGAATTATGTAATGAAGTTGCCAAACTTCCTGACCGCGGCCTGCAATCACTAGCGGCAGAACGTGAAGCATTACAAACAGCTATATTATTGTTAGCACCGATTGCACCTCACGTCACCCACGTTCTTTGGCACGAATTTGGCCATACTACAGCCATTATTGATGAAATCTGGCCGATATGTAATGAGAGCGCCCTGATAAAAAGCACCGTTGAAATTGTGCTGCAAGTTAATGGCAAGGTACGTGCAAAAACTGAAGTGGCTTTTGACAGCCCGCAGGAAGATGTCATGGCATTAGCCAATAGCAACGAAAATATCCAGCGCTTTCTGGAAGGGCTTACCGTGCGCAAAGTTATTTTTGTGCCCAACAAACTACTGAATATTGTAGCGAACTGAATGAAACCATTACGCACATGCTTGATAAGTCTAAGTTGCTATAGTTTGATAGTGCTTACGTTATCTGCCTGTGGATTTCAGTTAAAAGGCCATAAACCCGATGATACGCAAATCCACCTCACTACATTGAATATACGCGGCATTAACCGTTATGACGATATCGCCGCCTATGTAAAACAGTTAGCTGAATCACGTGATATTAAAATTTCACCCGATGCTGAATGGGCTATCAGCATCAATGATGAAGAACTCGAACAATGGCAAGCCAGCACCACACAAAGCGCATCGACCCGGGAATTCTTTTTACGCTTGCATGTCACACTGCTCCTTCACCACAACGATATCACCTATCAGCCAATCGAACTGATTGAAGAATCCATTTTCCAGGATAACGCTGATGCCAGTGGCAGCAAAAGTAATGAACAGGAAATTATCCTGCGCGAATTGCGCCAAAAACTGGCTGAAGATGTTTTACAACGCATTGAAGTCATTGCCAACAACCCACCTGAATGTGAAGACAATGAACCTGCCTCTGCAACAGCTCAGTAATCACCTGAATCAGGGCTTGAAAAACATTTACCTGTTCAGCGGTGATGAAACCCTGCTGCTACAAGAAAGCTCCGATGCATTGCGCACTACCTGCAAACAACAAGGTTTTATGGAGCGGGAAGTATTTGACATAGATGCCAAATTTGACTGGAGCGATATACTGCAATCGTTAAACAGTATGTCATTATTTGCCGATAAAAAACTGCTCGAATTGCGCTTTAAAACCAGTAAAATTGGTGATGATGGCAGCAAAGGCCTGCTTTCAGTACTCGACAATATGAACCCTGATATCGTCATCCTTTTGACCATGCCAAAAATTGATAAAACCACACAAACCAGCAAATGGCATAAAGCGATTGATAATGCGGGTGTTACATTACAAGTATGGCCAATAGAACGCTCACAATTACCCCGCTGGATACAAGGCCGTATGCAACCACATGGCCTGAGTGCTTCTGATGACGCTTTACAGTTTCTTGCTGATAACGTTGAAGGGAATCTGCTCGCAGCACAACAGGAAATAGAAAAATTGCGCTTGCTGTCTAACAGCAAAACTATTGATCTTGATACCATGACCCAAATGGTTTGCAACTCCAGCCGCTATACCGTATTTAATTTAACTGACCGCTGTCTGGCAGGCGATATCACTGCGGCCATGCGCACTCTCAATGGCTTGAAAGCAGAAGATGACACGACCAAAAATCTCCTGCCTATTCTGGGATTTATCACCCGGGAATTACGTACATTACACCGCCTGCATACTGCACAGGAACAAGGCACATCACTCTATCAGGCCATGCAAAATGAACGAATATTCCAGGCAAGACAAACCCTGGTACAAAATGCCATCAAACGATTAAACCGGAATAAAATAGAAAAACTGCTGATGAAGGCACGATTGATTGACCAGTCCATCAAAGGCATCACCAAAGATTCTCCGTGGCTGCATCTGGAACAACTAACCCTTGCGTTTGCAGGTCGATAATTTCCAACTACCCACTATTTGATAGAGAAGTACTGCACCGATTGCTGTAAATCATCAACAATGTTTTGCATATCCTGTGACATCGCGCTAAGTTGTTCGGATGCCACTGCATTTTGTCTAGCCACTTTATCCAGCTGTGTCATTGCAATAGTAATTTCACTGAGTCCAGACGACTGCTCTGCAGAAGCGGAAGAAATTTCCTGTATCAGATCCGCTGTATGCGATATGTTAGGAAGAATCTGCTTAAATAATGCGCCCGCTCGCTCAGCAACCAGAACACTTTGCGAAGACAATTGACTGACTTCTGACGCAGCTTGTTTACTGCGCTCTGCAAGCTTTCGTACTTCTGCAGCAACAACAGCAAATCCCCTGCCTTCTTCACCCGCTCGAGAAGCTTCAATGGAAGCGTTTAATGCCAATAAATTCGTTTGATACGCAATCTCATCAATAACCGATATCTTTTGCGCAATTTTATGCATAGCTTCAATGGTTTCATTCAGCGCCTTGCCACCAGCATCTGCCGATGATGATGCATTGCTCGCCATCGCGTTAGTATCATTGGCATTTTTGCTATTTTGCGAAACTGTGGCACTCATTTGCTCGATCGATGCACTGGTTTCTTCAACACTGGCTGCCTGATCATTTGCACCACGATTGATATCCATTGCCGCTTCAGCAATCTGTCGTGCCACATCACCAACAACCTGGCTATGCGTTGTTATCTTCTTCAAGGCTACAATAAAGCTTTTAACCACATTGATGACCGATTCATTCATCTGGTCGAGGTCTGTTCCAGAACCAGAAACCATGTTTAAGTTTTCTGAAAGGTTCCCCTTGGCAAGATCATCCAGAGTTTTTTGTGTCGTTGTCATCCAGTGAATAATGACTCGCACTACAAGCAAAACAACGCCGACTGCAATGACCAAGCCCATGACAAAACAAAATGCGATTAACCCATAAGACATACTCCGCGTACTATTGATCGCCTGTGTCTGTGACTCCACTTTGCTATCCCCAACTAGCTCCAGCTTTTCTACCACCTCAAGCAAGGCATTGGCGGCCATTAAATATTGTACCCGAGCATTACTAAGCTTCTGCCAAGCTACAAATGCACTACCCATCAATTCTTCATGTTTGGCATTGGCTTGTTCTAATGCATCCGCATAAGAAAATCCGTTATAGATTCCTTCTACTGTTACTTTTGTATTTTTATAAACTTTCAGTTGTATCACTTCCTGAATTTTTGTATTGAATTTTTGCTGGGCTTCATCAATCAATGTTTTAATTTCAGGATTCTTTTCGCGCATCATTTTTTCGTAGAGATACTTGGTCTCAAGCATTTCTATTTGTGATTCCATAGCACCATCACCTGCAGTCCACCGCTCTTCCAGACCACCATTCCAGCTAATGGCCATATCTGGCTTTCTGGTTAACATCTCCACCTGCAAGTCACCTAACTCTTCAGTAGCCGTCATCAGTGACTGTAATTCATCAACATGGGTATTTAATTGCTCATTAGCCAGTGCAAAAACCTCATTGTCATTCAGTAATGTGTTTTTTGCCAAAGCAAAGGCATCTCGATGAGATTTCAAAATAACCAACTCTTCTGAACTGATCAGGCCTGCTGTAATCAGACGCCCCAGCGCCTCGTTTTCCATCGCCCAACCTTCTTCAAGAAGTTTTTTGGCAAATACTGTCTCCGGGCTTTTCTTGTCATGTACCAATATTCGTTCTACACCCAACATCTGTTCCTCTATACCAATTGAACCTTCCATCGCACCATCAGCGGTATTCCAGGCTGGACCTATGATAACTTCCACTAAAGTCGATAACCGATTTACACCGGAAAAACCTGCAAAACTACAAATAGCGATCATTACAATCAGCATAAAATAGCCGATTAATAATTTTGTGGAAATTTTCATTGGATTTGTCCTTTATATTCCTTTTGCATAATCCTGAATTACACACTTATCAGCGATACGATTATGTAGTTGATTGAATCACTTGGTTATTTAGTTTCAGCATAGACGATATCCTAGACATTTTACAAACCGGCACATCGGAATTTTGCTCTTATCAACTATTGATTAGACAAACTGACATTGCGTTTAAATAATGAGTGTTATTGATTGGTAATATTTATTGTTATCTTCAAAACCTTAGACTAAATTCTTATCTATAAAATCAATCAAATAGGCTTACCATGACTCTTACTGAACTCATTGATATCAGCCCATTCAATTGGCCTGCCATTGGCACAGCCCTACTGTGCGGCACTATCATTGGCTGTGAACGCCAATTACGCGGAAAACCTGTTGGTATCAGAACATCAACCCTGATCACGCTGGGCACCTATCTTTTCATTGCGGCATCGATGTCGGTAGGCAATTCAATGACTGACCCTTCGCGCATTATCGGCCAGGTGATTACTGGCATCGGTTTTTTAGGCGCAGGCGTAATGATGTCAAAAGACGGGGTAGTAGTCGGCGTTACATCAGCAGCCACTATATGGGCGTTATCCGCTATAGGTGTATGCATTGCCATTGGCAGCCTGGCAACATCGATAAAATTATCTGCCGTGGTGATTTTTATTTTACTGGGCGTTGATTTACTCGAAGACTATTCAACTGCCTTTACCCGCGGGGTACATGCCAAGGTTATTGATTGGCGAAAGAGTTCGCTAAAAGATAGTAAGTCTGGCAAGCACGCGCATACTAACGATTAAAATAAAGCATTAAAGCAAGATGTAAGCCTAATGCCTGACTTTACATCACTATTCCACCATCCATTACATATTCACTACCCGTGATATGACCACCATCTTGCTCTGAAGCCAATAATGCTATAACCGCAGCAACATATTCCGGCCCCTTGCTCCCCATCATGGCATCTATGCGTGGAATCAGGCTGAAATCCATTTTCTGTGGCAAGGTGTGTTTGTTATTCATACCCGTGGCAATTGAACCAGGGCAAACGGTATTGGCACGTAAACCTTGCTTGGCAAATTCCACTGCTATCGATTTTGTCATGGCTGAAACACCACCCTTGGAGGCAGCATAAGCCGCTGACCAGGGCAAACCACGCAAAGCCGATGTCGATGAAACGTTAACAATATTACCTTTGCTGGCCAGTAAATGCGGGATAGTTTCGCGACACATCCAATAGGTGCCTGTCAGGTTGATACCAATAATCCGATGCCAGTTTTCATCAGTAGAATGCTCAAAGTTTTCCATCTTGATAACACCAGCAACATTAATCAGTACATCGAGTGCGCCCATTTTCTCAAGACACGCATTCACCACAAATTGAATGGACTCCAGGCTCCCCACATTGCAAATTGCTGAATCAGCGTTGCCACCTGTATTCGCGATTAATTGCACTGTTTCTTGCAGCCCAGTTGCGGATACATCCACACAAAATACATACCCGCCCTCACTGGCAATTCGAATAGCTGTTTCGCGACCTATACCATTAGCAGCACCGGTAATTAAAATATTTTTTCCCGTAAAACGTTGCATAACAGCACCTCGATTATTCTTATTTGTTTGCATTTGATGATATAGCTATTATCTTCAATTGTTGATATAAAAATCTGTTCTTCCTGCATTTTCAAGAAAACAGTGATTTTTTCAGTGCATAAAAAAAGGCGCGACCATCACGGCGGCGCCTTTTTGTTAGGTATATTCCAATCAAGTCACCTTGATATGCTCTTCTTCAATTTTCTTCGACCATATTTGCGGCCCGGTTTTATGTACAGAAATCCCGGTACTATCCACCGCTACAGTTACTGGCATATCTTCAAGCTCAAATTCATAAATAGCTTCCATTCCCAGCTCGGGAAATGCTACCACAGAAGCTTTTTTGATCGCTTTCGATACCAGATACGCTGCGCCACCGACTGCCATCAAATACACAGATTTATGTTTTTTAATGGCTTCAATGGCCACAGGACCACGCTCTGCCTTTCCAATCATACCCATCAAGCCTGTTTCAGCCAGAATGGTCTCGGTAAACTTATCCATACGGGTTGCGGTGGTTGGCCCCGCAGGACCAACTACTTCATCGCGCACCGGATCAACCGGACCTACGTAATATATAAAACGGCCTTTTAAATCTACCGGCAATTTTTCGCCTTTAGCGAGTATATCGATCATTTTCTTGTGCGCCGCATCGCGACCAGTCAACATTTTTCCACTCAGCAACAATACATCACCAGGCTGCCAGGATTGCACTTCCCCAGCTGTCACTGTTTGTAAATTGACGCGTTTTACATTGGCGGAAACTTCACGAGTAATTTCTGGCCAATCGGATAATTTAGGCACTTCAAATTCAGCCGGCCCTGATCCATCTAACACAAAATGCGTATGGCGGGTTGCCGCACAATTAGGAATAATTGCCACCGGCTTGTTGGCCGCATGCGTTGGATAATCTTTTACCTTGATATCGAGCACGGTAGACAAGCCACCTAAACCTTGTGCACCAATCCCCAGCTTGTTCACTTTTTCATAGAGTTCCAAACGCAACTCTTCAGCACGATTACTTGCACCCTTGGCTTGCAAATCGTGAATATCGATCGGCTCTAACAGAGCCTCTTTTGCTAATAACATGGCTTTTTCAGCAGTACCACCAATGCCGATACCCAACATCCCGGGCGGACACCAGCCGGCTCCCATTAACGGCACCATTTGCAACACCCAATCCACAACAGAATCCGAAGGATTTAACATGGCAAATTTGGATTTTGCTTCGGAACCTCCGCCTTTAGCAGCAACGTGTACATCAACTGTCTTCCCGGGCACAAGTTTAAAATGAATAATTGCTGGCGTGTTATCCTTGGTATTTTTCCGTGCCCCGTCAGGATCACTGAGTATAGAAGCTCGCAATACGTTATCCGGATTGGCATAGGCACGACGCACACCTTCATTAATCATGTCTTCCACACCCATGGTGGCATCTTGCCATTGCACATCCATACCTACATTAACAAACGCTGTCACTATGCCTGTATCCTGACAGATTGGCCGATGACCCTCTGCACACATGCGTGAATTTATCAAAATCTGTGCAATGGCATCTTTGGCAGCAGGGTTTTGTTCGCGCTGATAGGCCTCATACATACCATCAATAAAATCCTTGGGATGATAGTAGGAAATGTATTGCAGGGCATCAGCAACGCTGCTGATCAAATCATCTTGCTTTATACCGGTCATAGCTTTTATCTCTGCCAAGTTAAGGGGTTATGATAGTAGTGCTTGAAGGCTGCAGGTTTTTCATCTGCTGCTCGAGACGATTCAAGCTTTGATTGGTCTGCTGGCGGAAAGTATTGTTTGATTGTATCCATCCGGCATTTTCATCAATTTTCTTCTTCAGTGTCGCATTGGTTTTGTCCATCTCATCTAACTGCTTTTTCAATGCATTGACCGTCTTATCTTGCTCTTTAATTGATGCATCCATGGCCGCCAGTGTTTCAGCTCTGGCATTGAGTACTTTAATTTCTGCAGCATAGGCCTCATCCGTTTTAGCCAGATTAGCCAATTCCTCCGTAGTGGTTTTCGTCTTTAGTGTGAGCGAGGCAATTTGCTTCCCTTGGGATTCGATATCAGTCTGGTTCTTTTTCCACGCTGATGACCATAATTTATCTATCTGGCCTTCTTGATCTATAACCCGACTCTTTAACTCCTTGAAAGCCACCTGCATGGCCACACCGGACTGACTTAAACTTTCATCTGTCGATGACAAGCGCTTTTCCAATTCGACTACCCGCGCATCCAGTTTTGTAGCCTGGGCATAAAGCTGGAAACTCAAAAAGAATAACGCAGCAATAATCAAAACCAACATTCCTAATAGTAATCCAGAAGGTTTAGCAGTGGTTGAAGTTGATGCATTGGATACCTTAGAGGCCTTCACGGGACGTGAAGGCACTTCAGCGCGCAAATTATCGCGTTTTTCAGTTTGGATATCGGGCAAATCATCAAAATCGATCGAAGGATCTCTATCACGCATCTCGTTCATACCTGGTTAGAATTTGGACGGCGCATTATACCCCTAGAAGTCGGGAAAACTACTCAACAAGATGGGTTTTTCTTTAGTCTTAATCAGCCTATACTGTGTCCTCTTTGGCCTAAACCATTGATAAAGACACACAACTTCTAGGCCTTTTATAAAAGCTTCATATCAATCAACCAAGGATAATCATCATGGCTTTTGAATTACCCGCTTTACCTTATGCCAAAGACGCATTGGCGCCGCATATTTCTGCCGAAACTCTGGATTTCCATCACGGCAAACACCATAACGCTTATGTGACCAATCTGAACAATCTGGTTCCAGGCACAGAATTTGAAGGCAAAAGCCTGGAAGATATCATCAAGACTTCCACGGGCGGCATCTTCAACAACGCAGCACAAATATGGAATCACACTTTCTACTGGCACAGCCTGAGCCCTAAAGGCGGCGGCGCTCCTACCGGTGCAGTGGGCGACGCCATCAATAAAACCTGGGGATCGTTCGACAAATTCAAGGAAGAGTTTAACAAAATGGCGATGGGCAACTTCGGTTCCAGCTGGAC
>CAZTZY010000040.1:0-25531 GCA_964617765.1 uncultured Spongiibacteraceae bacterium | reverse complement strand
TTAGAATTTTTACGGACCATTTGCCAGAGTAGATCAATGGGCAGGGTCAATCAGTGGAAATTTTCTCTGAGGGAATTATCTTTATAAAAATACAAGATAAAAATCAGCGTGCCAAAGCCAAGAATGCTTGCAGATAAAAATAGCACAGGATAGCCAAAATGAGCAGCTATAAAACCACTACTTAAGGCGGCTATACCTGAGCCCATTAATTGAAAGCTGGTTTGAACTGTGTAATCCGTGCCTTCCAGACCAGAACGGCATTGCGACATCATCGCTGCAAAAAGCGCTACCGTTGAAAGTCCATCGGCAAATTGCTCAGTTAAAGCCAGCGCATACACCCAAAACATGGAATCAATCACTTGTGGAATAAACGCCAACAATCCGATGGCTAAGGCTTGAAAGGCACCGAAATATAACAGTGATTGGCGGCAACGCATTTTCACAAATAAAAAACCACTGAGAGCAGCACCCAGTATGCCAATCACCGAACTTGTGGTGGTGAGATAACCGATATCGGCCAGGCTATAACCATAATCAATCAGCATAGGTTTTATCATGCCAGAGCCTAGTCCATCTGCCATTTTGTAACTGGTGATAACGCATAACCACGGCAATATATTTTTTTGACGCAAAAAACCGCGCATAACTTCCTTGAATGAATAGTGTTGTGGGGGTGAAATGGAGATGGTTGCTGCAGATAAAGAAGGGATTTGAAACAGGGTTATCGGAATTAATGTTATGGTTAACAAAAGAGCAAAAAACTGAAATGTGAATTGCCATCCCCAGTTATCTAACATAATTAACAAAGCTGTGCCGCCTAATATCAGGCCAATTTTATAAGCGCCAACCTGAATGCTGTTTGCAAGACCCAGAAAGCGATCAGGTATTTGCTGCACTGCCAAGCCATCACTGGCTATATCCTGCGATGCACTGCAAGCATTTAGCAGCAATAACAAGCATAAAAAAGGAATCAGATAGTCGCTGAAAATGGATTGTGGATTAAAAAAACTTAACATCCATAACAGGCTGATGACAATAGTTTGAAAAACCAGAATCCAGTATTTGCGTTGCCAGTATTGATCAATAAAGGGTGCCCATAAAAACTTTAAAAACCAGGGCAAGGCTAACAATTTAATCAAGCCTATCCATTCCAGGCTGACGCCATAGCTGCGCATGATTGCAGGCAGTGCATGGGCTAATAATCCCGATGGCAAGCCTTGCGAAAAGTACAGGCAAATCAGTAATGCCCAGAGTGTTTTTGGGTTATTCATGTTGTTAGTGATACATAATTTATGTTTTATTTAGCCTATTGTATTGTTTGGCAAAACAACAGTTTTTTATGGAGATACTATTAAAAAACAGGTATTGCTATATTCGTTTCATATCTCGAAGTCATTGTCATTCATTGGCGGAAATCCATTATCTTCTATGCCAATGCGGATGGTGGCATAAGGTCGGTACCCACCCATGCCCGTAATGACCGGAAGTCCGTATTTGTCATTATCATACACGATATCAGCGTTGTTATATGTTGCGTCATCAGGTGATGGATCTCATTCGGGTAGTCGAGAATATTTTAGCAGGCATCAGTTCAGTCCCTTAATATGAAGAATTTACATGAAAATAAACCATTCAACGGGATAAGCCTCGTTTGCCTGTTTAATCCGGACATTAATCTTTTGACGTCGGATGGATTAATAGTCATAGTTCTACAAGGTGCATGGATGCTGTCTGGCAGGCTGTGTAGAGGGTCCGAACACGAATGGAAATACCTCGAAAATGATGACAAATACCCCGTTAAGGATGAATCAATGATAAACCACCAACCCAGCTTTCTTTGGCACGATTACGAAACGTGGGGTACGCACCCGGCGCTGGATCGGCCAGCTCAGTTTGCAGCTATGCGTACAGATATGGAGCTTAATGTCATTGGCGATCCGTTGATGATATATGCGCGACCTGCGCTCGATATGTTGCCGCAACCGGAGGCCTGCCTGATCACCGGTATCACCCCACAATTTGCCTATCAGCAGGGTATTCCCGAAGCTGAATTTATTAAAACCATCAACGGGTTAATGATGCAGCCCGGCACTTGCTCGGCGGGCTTTAACTCGATTCGGTTTGATGATGAATTTACCCGTTTTTCTTTGTATAGAAATTTTCATGATGCTTATGAGCGTGAATGGAAAAATAGCAACAGTCGTTGGGATCTCATTGATGTAGTGCGTTTGTGCGGGGCGTTAAGGCCGGAAGGTATCATCTGGCCTGTGGATGAAAATGGATTACCCACCTATCGTCTGGAAGCGCTGACTGCCGCCAATCATATTGAACAAAAAGGCGCTCACGATGCTTTGGTGGATGTGCGTGCTACGATTGATATTGCCAGGCTCATCCTGCAAAAACAGCCAAAATTGTTTGAATATGCCCTGGGGATGCGAGATAAACAAACTGTCGCCAAGGCAATTGGTCTGGGTGCCATGAAGCCGGTATTACATATATCCGGCATGTTCGGTTCCAGAAATTATTGTGCTTCGTTGGTATTGCCCCTGTGTATGCACCCGACCAATAAAAATGCGGTGATCTGTTTTGATTTGCGTGAGTCGCCAACAGAATTCCTGCAACTGACGGTAGCGGAAATTCGCCAGCGTCTGTTTACTTCGTTGGAGGATTTGGGTGGCAAATCGCGTATCCCGCTTAAAAATATCCATTTGAATAAATGCCCGATGGTAATGCCGGTAGCCATGGTGACCCCCGAAGTCGCACAGCGTATGCAGATTGATCTCTCCAGAGTTCGTGTGCACTATGATGCTCTTTTGTTAAACCAGACAACGTGGATGAAGGCACAGGAAGTGTTTCTCGAGCAAGGCTTTGTGGCAAAAACCGATCCTGATGCTATGTTGTATAGCGGGGGCTTCTTTTCCAATACCGATAAGGCGGCCATGCAGCGTGTGTGCAAAAGCAAGCCGGAAGAATTGAAAGAACAAAATTTTGTTTTTGAAGATACAAGGCTTGCAGAAATGCTTTTTCGTTATAAGGCCAGAAACTATCCCGATACTTTAACGGAAGAGGAAAACCTACAATGGCAGGAGTATCGTTTCCAGCGCCTGACCAACCGTGAATATGGCGCGACCATCACTATGGAGGCCTATCAGGAAACACTCGAAGCTTTGTATCAGCAATATGAAGACGATGAAGAAAAAATACGGATAATCAGCTTGTTGATGGAGTGGGGCGATAGTTTGTTGTAAATCCTATAGTTTAAAGAGTATATCAATGAGTGACGAACTGAAAGACCAGGCATCTCTGGATGCCATAAAACATTTTTATAATACGGTTTATTATAAAGACAATAACACAAGCCATAAGTCTAATGGGCATCTTAATCAATTGGCTGCAATGGTGAGTATAAAAGATAAAACCCAGGTGTTAGATGTAGCTTGTGGTACCGGTGAATGGTTGTTGGCCTGCAAGGGGCGTGGCGCGGCCACCTGCGGTGTGGATATATCAGAGCGTGCAATTGATGCTTGTCGCCTGTCGATGCCTGAGGGAGAATTTTACGCGCAACCTGCAGAAACCCTGCCTTTTGTTGATAGCCGTTTTGATGTTGTTACTTGTCTGGGTTCATTAGAGCATTTTGTGCGGCCACAGCAAGCTCTTGCAGAAATGGTTCGTGTAGCAAAACCTGATGCCCAATTTATATTGTTAGTGCCGAATGCGGATTTTTTAACACGTAAACTGGGTTTTTATAAAGGTACTTACCAGATTGAGGCCAAGGAAGATGTAAGGACGCTGGAAGCCTGGCAAACTTTATTTGAAAGTGCGGGTTTGACGGTCAATAAACGCTGGAAAGACTTGCACGTTATTTCAGTGGACTGGATTTGTTTGGGCAAGTGGTACTTGTGGCCAATACGTGCATTGCAGGCAGTGATGTTGGCACTGTGGCCACTGCAATGGCAATATCAGGTGTATCATTTGTGTACGATCAGCAAGAAAGCCTGATGAATAACACAAAACCATTGCGAGTGTTGTTTATTAGCCGAGCCTATCCTCCGGTTATTGGTGGAATTGAAAAGCAGAATTATGAGATTGCCCAGTCGTTAAGCAAGATCGCCAAGGTTCACATTATTGCCAACTATAAGGGCAAGAAATACCTGCCTTTCTTCTTTGTTATTACCTTCTTCAGGGTGTTGGCTACATTGCATAAAGTGGATGTGGTTTTGCTCGGGGACGGTGTTCTTGCGGTGTTGGGCTTTATTATCAAACGACTTTCCTGCAAGCCGGTTGTCTGTATTATTCATGGCCTGGATATTACCTTTCCGAACAAGTTTTATCAGCGATTCTGGGTGAAAAAGTTTCTGCCTTCACTGGATAAATGGATTGCTGTCGGGAATGAAACAACTCGGCAAGGAGAGTTGCGCGGGCTGGATAAAAGCAAGTTTGTATTTATCGGTAATGGTGTTGCCGATGTGCCGCCACAAAGGGATTTCCAGCGTTCTGATCTTGAAGAACTTATCGGTTCATCTTTGAAGGGTAAAGTGATTCTAACCCTCGGCAGGTTAGTAAAACGGAAAGGTGTTGAGTGGTTTGTCAGTGAAGTCATGCCAATGTTATCTAACGACATTACCTATTTGATTGCCGGTGATGGCAAGGAGTGGGAAAATATTGTGCAGGCTATTGCGAAGCAGGATTTGTCGCAGCGGGTTATTTGTCTGGGTGCAGTGAGTGATGTTGAGAAAAATGTGTTATTAAACACCGTAGATCTTTTTGTGCAGCCAAACATTCAGGTTGAAGGAGATATTGAAGGTTTTGGCCTCGTTGTGCTTGAGGCTGCCATTGCTGGTCGTTGCGTTGTTGCTTCAGCGATGGAGGGATTGAAAGATGCCATTCATGATGGCAAAAATGGCATTTTATTGCCGGCACAGGATGCCCGGGCTTATAAAGAAACGATTGAACGATTACTGGGCGATGAACTGGTTTTGCATGAATTCGGTATGCAGGCAGCCAGTTATGTACGGCACCATTTTTTATGGGATAGTGTGGCTCAAAATTATCTCAAGGTTTTACAGCAAGTCACAGCCAGTCGCAGATAGGCCGACAAGTTAAAAGTGCCGGTAATTTGCCGATGGCAGGCATGGCATTGCTAGTAATTCCGCAGTTCAGGCATTAGAATAAAAACACCTTCAACTTGCAGAACTATAAGGGGTATTTGTGATATTTCCAGGCAGCCATATTCTTTCCATATCCCAGTTCGAGCGCTTCGATATTGATCGCATTTTTGCTGTTGCCGATCAGATGGAGCCTTACGCGCATCGTAAAAAAGTCACTCGGGTATTAGAGGGCGCCATTCTCGGTAATATGTTTTTTGAGCCCAGTACCCGTACGCGTGTCAGCTTTGGTTGTGCGTTCAATCTGTTGGGTGGAGAAGTTCGTGAAACTACCGGATTTGAATCTTCGGCTATTTCCAAAGGTGAATCGCTTTACGATACTGCCAGGGTGTTGAGTGGTTATAGTGATGTGATAGCCATGCGGCATCCGGTTTCTGGCTCCGTGGCAGAATTTGCCGCTGCCAGTCGCGTGCCGGTGCTGAATGGAGGTGACGGCTCCAATGAGCACCCTACACAAGCTCTGTTAGATTTGTATACTATCCGTCGTGAACTGACAGGCAAGCACAGAGACGTTGATGGCATGAGAATAGCCATGATCGGCGATTTGCGCCATGGCAGAACAGTACATTCACTCTGTAAATTATTGACGTTGTATAAAGATGTAAAAGCCGTGCTGATTTCACCTGCGGAATTGAGTATGCCTGATGAAATTGTTGAGTTATTGCGGGAGGTGGGCCATCAGGTGATTGTCAGCGACAAGCTTGAAGAAAATATCACCGATGTTGATATCGTCTATTCTACCCGTATTCAGGAAGAGCGTTTCGCCTCACAGCAGGAAGCTGATTTATACCGTGGCCGTTTTCGTTTAAACCAATCCATATATACCCAGTATTGCCAGCCTAACACTGTAATTATGCATCCGCTCCCTCGTGATTCCCGCGCGCAAGCGAATGAGCTGGATAATGACCTTAACGAAAATCCCAATCTGGCCATTTTTCGTCAGGCCGATAACGGGGTTCTGGTGCGCATGGCTTTGTTTGCCCTCATTCTTGATGTGGCGGATAAGGTTAATAAATACTCGGCGGATGTACGCTGGTATACATCGGGCCGTTTTTGATGTTACAGCAATTCTCCCAGGATGATGTAAAGATACTGCAAGAAGAATCGGGCTATAAGGGGTTTTTTTCGCTGAAAAAATTGACCATCAAACATCGATTGTTCAAGGGTGGCTGGTCTCAGGAATTTCACCGTGAATTATGCATCCGTGGTGATGCTGTTGGTGTGTTGTTATACGACCCCCATACACAGCAATTTGCCATGGTAGAACAATTACGTATAGGTGTGCTTTATCGCAAGCAATCACCCTGGTTGTTAGAACTGGTTGCAGGTATGCTTGATAAGGATGGCGAAAATTGTGCGGAAGTTGCAAAGCGTGAAACGCTGGAAGAAGCTGGTCTTGAGGTAGATCAGCTCGAGCATGTCATTGAATATTTCTGTAGCCCCGGGGGTAGTACCGAGCATTTCACCTTGTTTTGCGGCAGGGTAAATCTGGCAGATACCCAAAAAGATATTTTTGGTGTGTGTGATGAGCATGAGGATATTTGCCTGCATATTCTGCCAGTCACAGAAGTGATAGACATGTTAAATAAGGGGTTGATCAATAATGCAATGAGTATTATTGCCTTGCAGTGGTTTCAGCTGAACAAGCCGCGGCTAGATAAATTATGGCTGAGTTAGGCGGGAGTTTATGAATCTTCTAAAATCCCTGGCCCGTACTAGCAGTATGACAATGTTGTCACGTGTGCTGGGATTAGTGCGCGAAGTGATGAACTCCCATCAGTTTGGTGCCAATGCTGCCATGGATGCTTTTGTGGTGGCATTTCGCTTACCCAACCTGTTTCGCCGTATTTTTGCTGAAGGCGCTTTTTCCCAGGCTTTTGTCCCCTTGTTGGCAGAATATAAAACGCAAGCCGGAGAAGAGAAAACCCGTCTTTTTATTGCTGATGTCGCCGGTTTTTTGACTATGGTCTTGCTGGTGTTTACCCTCATCGGTGTTTTGGCAGCGCCATGGATAGTGTATCTTTTCGCCAGTGGTTTTGAGTCAACCCCCGGCAAGCTGGAATTAACGACCGCACTCACCCGAATCACCTTTCCTTATATTTTGCTGATATCGTTATCCTCAATGGCGGGCAGTATTCTCAATACCTGGAATCAGTTTGCTATTCCGGCATTTACTCCCGCTCTCTTGAATGTATCGATGATTTTTTGCGGCTATTTTTTGTCCCCTTATTTTGCCGAGCCCATTTTTGCTTTGGCTATTTCAGTGGCATTGGGCGGGGTTTTACAATTGGGTTTTCAATTGCCTTATCTGGCAAAAATCAAGATGTTGCCAATGCCCAGCCTGCGTTGGCATGATTCGGGAGTGAGGCGAGTAATTTTTTTGATGGTGCCAGCGATTTTTGGTGTCTCCGTGCAGCAAATCAGTTTGTTATTAAATACCCTTTTTGCCTCGTGGTTACCTGATGGCAGTCTTTCGTGGATGAACTACGCAGACCGTTTAATGGAATTGCCGGCGGGGGTGTTGGGAGTAGCGCTAGGGACAATTCTCTTGCCCAGTTTGTCAAAACTAAAAGCCGAGCAAGATAATGCGGCTTATTCAGCCATGCTCGATTGGGGCTTGCGTTTGTGCCTGTTATTAGCCTTGCCGGCGACGGTCGCGTTGGCGGTTATTGCCAAGCCGATTATCGCTACCTTATTCATGAGCGGAAAATTCACCGCAATGGATGTAGAGATGACGGCGCGGTCTCTTATAGCGTATTCAGTGGGTTTAAATGCCATTATTGCCATCAAGATTCTTGCCCCTGCCTATTATGCCCGTCAGGATATCAAGACCCCTGTAAAAATCGGCATAGTGACGCTAGTGATTACACAATTATTGAATATTATTTTTATAGGCCCATTTGCTCACGCCGGATTGGCTTTGGCTATCAGTATGGGAGCCTGTTTTAATGCCTTGATGCTGTATATGGGTTTGCGCCGCAGTGGTGTTTATTGCCCTTCTTCGGGTTGGCTATTATTTGTCACGCGGCTTTTGATTGCAGTGACGCTCATGGCTCTGGCATTGTGGTTTGGCTATCAGTGGATGGGTGATTTTTTGCATGTGATGGGCAAGATCGAGTCGATGGTTAAATTGCTATTTCTGGTGATTGTGGGGGCTGCAGTATATTTTATGGCCTTATGGGCTATGGGTTTTCGTATGGGTGATTTTTCCCGTCGCGCTGTTTAGCCGGTTTATATTCCAATATCCCTGTTTTCGGGTGAATATAGCTACAGTTTTTCGGCTATACCCGAATGTTGTCGCCTCAGTTATAATCAACCCTTTTTATATGCTTTGGGCTGTGGAACTCTTTCGTGGAACTTATTCGTGGTTTGCACAATATTCGCCCGCGTCATTCCGGATGCGTTGCTACTATTGGTGCATTTGATGGTGTACATCGAGGCCATCAAACAGTAATTAATAAATTAAAGGAAAAGAGTGCTGAACTGGGTTTGCCCTCACTGGTAATTACCCTGGAACCTTTGCCGCGCGAATACTTTGCGCCGGCCCAAGCACCAGCCCGTTTAATGAGTTTCAGAGAGAAAACCATCGCACTGCAACAACAAGGCGTTGATAGGGTATTGCGGATACGTTTTGATCAGGAACTGAGCGAAGTTCCTGCAGAAACATTTATAGAAGAAATTTTTCATCGCCAGTTAGGTATCAAGTACATGATTGTGGGTGATGATTTGCGTTTTGGTCATGAACGTCGTGGCGATGTGCAATTACTGCGGCGCATGGGAGCCGAACTAGGGTTTGAAGTGAGCGATACAGAAACATTGGCAATTGAGGGTGAGCGAGCCAGCAGCACCCGGATTCGTACAGCGCTGGAAAATGGTGATTTTGCCTTGGCGGAACGTTTATTGGGACGGCCTTATGCTATTACCGGTAAGGTGGTTTATGGCAAACAATTAGGCAGAACGTTAGGAGCGCCAACCGCCAATTTACAATTGCATAGAGTAAAAGCAGCACTTTCGGGTGTTTATGCGGTAGAGGTAAAGTTAGGCAAGGAAATGCTCCATGGCGTTGCCAATGTAGGTACGCGGCCAACGATAGATCATGGATTAACCGCCATACTGGAAGTGCATCTGCTGGATTTTTCGCGCGATATTTACGGTAAAACCCTTGAGGTTGTATTTCGTAAAAAATTACGTGATGAGAAAAAGTTTAGCTCGCTTGATGAATTAAAAGCCGCAATACATAACGATATTGAAACAGCGCAACAATTCTTTGAACTGAAAAAGTAAAAACTGGAAACAACATGACCGTGGATTACAAACACACATTAAATTTGCCCGTCACCGATTTCCCGATGAAGGCAAGTCTTTCCCAGCGTGAACCACAAACATTAAAACGTTGGGAGGAAATTGGCCTCTATAGAAAAATTCGCGAGGCCAGTGCCGGTCGTAAAAAGTTCATACTGCATGATGGACCACCGTATGCCAATGGCGATATCCATATCGGTCATTCGGTGAACAAGATTCTCAAGGATATTATTGTCAAGTCGAAAACCCTTGAAGGCTTTGATGCGCCTTATGTGCCGGGTTGGGATTGTCATGGGTTACCCATAGAGCTGAATGTCGAAAAAAAGGTAGGTAAACCGGGTGTCAAGGTTGATGCCAAAACCTTTCGGCAAAAATGTCGTGAATACGCCCAATCACAAATCAATGGGCAAAAGCAGGATTTTAAACGTCTGGGTGTTTTGGGTGATTGGGAAAATCCTTACCAGACAATGGATTTCGAGTTTGAGGCTGATATTGTCAGGTCGTTAGGCAAGATTATAGAAAAAGGCCATTTGCAAAAAGGTTTTAAGCCAGTGCATTGGTGTATGGATTGCGGCTCTGCATTGGCAGAAGCTGAAGTAGAATACCAGGATAAAAAATCGCCAGCGATAGACGTGCGCTACAGTTTTATTGACCAGAAAAAATTGACACAAGCATTTTCTGTGGATTTATTGCCAGCGAAAATAGCCTCGATAGTTATCTGGACTACCACTCCATGGACATTGCCAGCTAGCCTGGCTGTCAGTATTAATCCTGATCTCGATTATGTGTTGCTGGAAGGCGCTGATGAATATCTGGTGTTGGCACAGGCATTATATGAAAAATGTCTGGTTCGTTATAACAAAGCTGATTATGTCGTTAAGGCGACGGTTAAAGGCAAGATGTTAGAACATCACGCATTGCAACATCCATTTTACGATCGTCAGGTGCCGGTTATCCTGGGTGAGCATGTGACCACTGATGCAGGTACAGGTGCTGTTCATACAGCTCCGGGTCATGGCGTAGACGATTTTAATGTAGGTCGTGTTTATGGTCTGGATATTTATAATCCTGTAGGCGCTAACGGGGTTTATCTGGATGATACACCGCTGTTTGCAGGTCAGCATGTCATGAAAGCCAATGCAGTGATTGTTGAGTTGCTGCAGGAGAGAGGTAAGCTGGTTAAACATGAAGATATCAATCACAGTTATCCTCATTGCTGGCGCCATAAAACGCCGATTATTTTTCGTGCAACACCACAATGGTTTGTGAGTATGCATCAAAACGGCTTGTTAGAAACCACATTGGCTGAAGTGGACAAGGTTGAATGGTTGCCGTCCTGGGGCAGGGCGCGCATAGAATCGATGATGAATGAACGTCCCGACTGGTGTATATCACGTCAGCGTACCTGGGGCGTGCCCATTACCCTGTTTGTGCATAAACAGACCGCTGAACTGCATCCAGCTACGGCAGAGCTGATTGAAAAGGTGGCGCTGCTGATTGAAAAGTCAGGTATTGATGCCTGGTTTGATTTGTCTGCAGAAGATATTTTGGGTATAGATGCCGTTTATTATGACAAAGTCACTGACACCCTGGATGTGTGGTTCGATTCAGGAGTAACGCATTCTGCGGTATTGAAACGACCGGAATTACAGTGGCCTGCAGATTTGTATCTGGAAGGTTCTGATCAGCATCGTGGCTGGTTCCAGTCGTCATTGTTAACTTCAGTAGCCATGAACGATAAAGCGCCTTATGTGCAAGTGTTAACCCATGGCTTTACCGTTGATGAGCACGGACGCAAAATGTCCAAATCGGTGGGCAATGTTATACCACCACAAAAAGTAATGAACGAACTGGGCGCCGATATTTTACGCTTGTGGGTTGCATCCACCGACTATCGTAATGAGATGACTGTTTCTGACCAGATTTTTAGTCGAATGGGTGATTCCTATCGACGCATCCGGAATACTGCGCGATTCATGTTATCCAATATGAGTGGATTTGATCCTGCTACCGACTTATTGCCTGATGAACAATTATTGGCACTCGATCGCTGGATAATTGGCGTTGCCGCAGATTTGCAAAATGAAATCAAGCAAGCCTACAGCGAATATCAATTTCATTTGATTTATCAAAAGATTCACAATTTTTGTGTTATTGAACTGGGTGGTTTTTACCTTGATGTTATCAAGGATCGCCAATACACCATGCCAACCAACAGTGTGGGTCGTCGTAGTGCACAAACGGCGTTATATCATATTACTGAAGCTTTTGTGCGGTGGATTGCCCCTATTTTGAGTTATACCGCTGAAGAAATATGGCAGGTAATGCCAGGCAAGCGCAACGAGTCGGTTTTCCTTGAGTTGTGGTATGAAGGATTGCAGCCGAATGGCGATAACCAGAAGATGGATAATGAATACTGGAAACAAGTGATAGCTGTAAAAAATGGGGTTAATAAGGCTATCGAGCAATTGCGAAACACCGGTAAAGTAGGTTCTTCCTTGAGTTCAGAAGTTACCCTGTATTGTGATGATCATTTAATGGATATTCTCAGCAGTCTGCAGGATGAATTGCGTTTTGTGTTAATTACATCGTATGCAACAGTAGAATCATTACATCAAGCAAAAGATGCGATCGAGACCGATGTAGAAGGTTTATCAGTAGCTGTTAAATCATCAGAACATATTAAATGTGTTCGTTGTTGGCATCATCGAGAAGATGTTGGGCAACACGTTGAACATCCTGAATTATGTGGTCGTTGCGTCACTAACGTTGCCGGTTCAGGCGAAAAAAGGCAATTTGCCTAGGTATCCATGAATGTTAAGCCATTTTAAACAGCCATCTTTATTGGTTTTGTGTGTGCTCATTGGCGTTGTAATAGGGCTCGACCAATTAAGCAAATACGTTGCTACCTTGGAGTTGATTTATTCGCAGCCTGTTAATGTTATGCCACTTCTGGATTGGACTTTATTACACAATAAAGGCGCTGCTTTCAGTTTTCTCAGCGATCAGGGTGGATGGCAACGCTGGTTATTTACGGCAATATCCATCATTGCCAGTGCCTGTTTTATATTCTGGTTATTGAAGCTACCTAAATCGGCATGGCTAACCCGTTATAGCCTGGCCTTTATTATTGCAGGGGCAATAGGTAATCTGATTGATCGTGTATATCTGGGTTATGTCATCGATTTCATTTCTGTGCATTGGCAATCACATTATTTTCCCGCATTCAATATTGCAGATTCGGCAATTACTTTTGGAGCATTCCTGATGATCATGGATGTGCTTTTTAATCCTGAGAATCACCAATGATAAAAGAAAATAGCAAAGTTACCTTGCATTTTTCGCTGGCACTCGAAAACGGGGAGCTTGTTGATTCAACTTTTGGCAATAAGCCCGCCACATTCACTATGGGTGATGGGTCATTGTTGCCTGGATTTGAAAAACATTTGCTGGGCTTGCCTGCGGGTGTAAAACAAAGTTTTCAAATACCTCAGCAGGATGGATTTGGTGCAGTTAATCCACAAAATATACAAGCATTCAAGCGCTCGGTATTTGCTTCGGGTGTTGAGCTGAGCGAGGGTTTGATTGTGTCTTTTGCGGATGCGGCAGGCACTGAATTGCCCGGTGTGGTCAAAAAAATTGGCGAGAATGAGGTTGAAGTTGATTTCAATCATCCATTGGCCGGGCGCGAAATAACATTCACAGTTGAGATTATCGATGTCGAATAATAATGTCATAGCCAGCACTAATGATGCCAGTATCAATCATTCGATGGAGATTAAATTAGCTAATCCTCGAGGATTTTGTGCGGGTGTTGATAGGGCAATAGACATTGTTAATCGTGCTCTTGAAGTCTTTGGCGCGCCAATCTATGTGCGCCATGAAGTGGTTCATAACAAATTTGTTGTGGATGACTTGCGTCAGCGCGGAGCTATTTTTGTCGATGAACTCAATGAAATTCCTGATGGCGTTATTGTTATCTTTAGTGCTCATGGTGTTTCCCAGGCTGTAAGGCACGAAGCAGAAAATCGTGGATTAAAGGTGTTCGATGCTACCTGCCCGTTAGTGACAAAAGTGCATATGGAGGTTACCAAGTTTTCCCAGGAAGGTATGGAGTGCATTTTGATTGGACACAAGGGGCATCCTGAAGTTGAGGGAACCATGGGTCAATATGATAAAACCACCGGTGGGGATATTTATCTGGTGGAAGATGAATCGCAGGTAGATACATTAAAGGTAAAAAATCCCAATGCTTTGGCGTATGTGACGCAAACGACATTATCGATGGATGATACCGCGCGCGTTATCGAGGCTTTACGTAAAAAATTCCCGGCGATTGAAGGGCCTCGTAAAGATGATATTTGTTACGCTACCCAGAATCGTCAGGATGCAGTAAAAGATCTTGCGCAGCAATGTGACATTGTTATTGTTGTTGGCTCGCCCAATAGTTCGAACTCCAACCGTCTGAGAGAGCTTGCCCAGAGAATGGGTGCTGATGCCTATCTGGTCGATAATGAATCTGATATATCCAGAGATTGGTTCCAGGGCAAGAAAAGCGTGGGAGTAACAGCGGGGGCTTCTGCGCCTGAAGTATTAGTGAAGAATGTGATTGCTAAAATTCAGGCGTTGGGCGCATCAGTGCCTGTCGAGTTGACAGGTGTTGAAGAAAATATAACATTTTCACTGCCGAAAGAACTGCGTCCTATTTAATTAAACATATCTCGGTTATTCAAGTGCACAGAATATTTTTCCCATCAGTACCTTCCTGTATGCCATCGTGGTTATTATCAAAACCAAAATAAATTCTACCTGCTGCATTGAGAATTAGTTTTTTTGCATTTCGGCTATCTTTATTTTCCGGGCAATAGGTGAAATTGCCGTTTTGATAATAAGTCATACCTGAAGGTTGCCACTGCAAATAATTTTTATTCCCGAACGATCGCCATACTAAAGAATTGTTAGTTAGACCCGGATCAAACTCTCTTAAAATAATATCCCCCGACTCACGTTTTCCGTTACCGTTAAAATCGGTAAATATCAGAATATGCTGGTTGGACCAGTCTTTGTTTTTGCTGCAGTCCTGGGAATTATGACTGGCGCATACTGTCGTTGGTGTATTTTTTGTAATGGCTTCTGTGCGGGCATAATTAAGGTGGTGATATAAACTGTGGCTGAATGAAGTTGCTTTTTCTTTTTCAAGTAAAAAATGAAATGAGGGAAATGCCAGAGAGGTAATAATTCCAAGTATCCCGAGAACAGCTAATAATTCAATCAGTGTAAATCCTTCGTTGAAACGCATGGCAGGTATCCTTACCTTGAGAGCGGATTTTAAAAAATAATTCTAAAGGTTTACGTTTATAAAATGTATAGCGCAAATAAACTATTGGGCATCTCTATAAGGTTTGGTGATTTAATTGCCCTTGGCAGGTAGATATCTAAGACGTTATTATGAATCAATATTGAGTTTTTGTAATTTGTAGCGCATGGTTCTAAACGAAATGCCCAGCAATTCAGCTGCAGCAGTTTTATTCCAGCGTGTTTGTTCGAGAGCATATTCCAGAATCTGTTTTTCAATATTCTCCATAAAAGGTTCAAATTGCCCCATAGCCTGAGTGATATCAATGCTTTTCTCTGGTCCCAGGGTATCTTGAATGCCGCTTGTCCGTTGCTCGGTTATAACAAGATCGTTAGGCTGAATATTATTGCCTTCACACAGTGTAAATGCCCTTTCCAGTATATTTTCCAGTTCGCGAACATTTCCCGGGAAGGCATAGCCGGCTAATTTTTTTAACGCGGGCTGGGTTATAGTCGGTTTGGCATGATTATAGCGTACGCTGAGTCTTTCAAGAAAATGACCACATAGTTCAGTAATATCTTCAGGCCTTTCACGTAAGCTGGGTACAATCAGTTCAATAACATTAATGCGGTAAAAAAGATCCTGGCGGAAACTGCCATGAGTTACTTCGTTCGACAAGTTTTTGTGGGTTGCACTGAGTATGCGCACATCAACAGCAAGTTCCTGATTGGAGCCCACGGGCCGAATCGATTTTTCCTGAATGGCACGAAGCAATTTAACCTGCATATCCTTGGGTAAATCGGCTACTTCATCCAGAAATAAAGTTCCCGCTTCTGCGGCTTTAAACAAGCCTTCTTTCTTTTCACTGGCACCGGTAAAACTGCCTTTTTCATGGCCAAAAAATTCGCTCTCCATGAGCTCAGAGGGTATGGCGCCACAGTTAACTGCAATAAAGGGTTTGGATGCGCGTGGACCTTGCTGATGGATCATGCGCGCCACGACTTCTTTGCCACTGCCAGATTCGCCATTGATAAATACGGGAGCCAGACTATTGGCGAGTTTGGATATGGTAGAGCGTAACTGGATCAGTTTGTCACTGGAGCCTAATAATTGCAGTGGGGGATTTGCCACTGTAATTTCATGGCTAGAATCAATTTTTAATGCGGAAGTAATCAGGGTGCGCAGCTTTGTTAAATCGATAGGTTTGGCAATATAATCAAATGCACCCGCTTTCATCGCAAGTATTGCAGTTTCGGTATTGCCGTAAGCTGTGATCATGGCTACTGGCAGTAAAGGTAAATGCTTCTGTATATATTCAATAATCTGAATGCCATTACCATCACCAAGATTCATGTCAGTAAGGCATAGCTGAAATGTTTTTTTATTGAGTAAATCAAGCGCTTCCCTGGTGTTTTTTGCACAGGTACAAGTTAGCCCCATTCGGTTGAGGGTAATGCTGAGCAATTCCCTGATGTCAGGTTCATCATCAATCACCAAGATGTTTTTACTTAACATAGATTATTCCGCTATTGTTAGAATGTTCGTTTTTCACCATGGACAAAACGGATCTGGAAAAAATTCACGCCGTCAACGCCATAAATGTAATCTAATAGAGCCTGGTTCATTTCGCAAAGATCTTTTGAAATATATAATCCCAGGCCAGTACCTTTCGGGTTTGTCGTAAAAAAAGGTTCAAAAATCTTGTCTGCATTTTCGGGTGGAATGCCAGTGCCGGCATCAAAAACAGCGATATGCGGAATATCGTCAATTTTCCAGCTTTTTAATTTAACCCAATATTCCTGTGTATTCATGAAGCTATAAGTTATTGCATTATCAATAAGGTTCAACAGCACTTGTTGTAATTGGCTTTCATCAAATAACACGGTGAATTCATCGCTGATGTCGTTGACAAGATTTATTGATATATGGCGAGTTTGTTCAATCTGGTGTTTAATTTTTTCGGTTAATGTTTTAATTTCAATATCATTGGGTATCGATGGATTTTTCCTTGAAATATCCAGAACGTTAGACACGATATTGTTTAAACGAGCTGCATTATTTTCAATAATCGAAAGCAGTCGCATATCTTCCTGAGCCAGATCTTGGGATTCGAGAAGTAATTGAGTTGATTGATTAATAGAGCTGAGTGGATTCCTGATTTCATGGGCTATGCTTGCGCTTAAGCGCCCTAATGAGGCCAGTTTTAAATGTTGGGCTTGTTGCGTAAGGGAGCTTTGGTCTTCGATAAAAGCGATAGCAAGATTATTTTTTGTTTCAACCATCGAAAAACTGATTTTAATGGATGGAAGACCCTGTGCATCCTGAAAGCTGATGTTGGAATTATTATGGGTTTTAAGCCATTCTTCAAAATGGAGTTTAATGTTTCCTGTAATATAATCGTTAGATTTAAGTTTAATATGCAGGAACTCATTGGCAATGGTATTAATTATTTTTACCCTTTGCGTAGCGTCGATTACGATGATACCAGTGAGCATTCTTTGTACGATGAATTCGTTCAGCTTGTTGAGATCAGTGACTTCATCAATACGTTGATAAACCAGTTCTTCGGTTTTACGGATATATTTTGCAATCTGCTGGGTTATCATCGAAGTGATAAAAAAGAGTGATCCAAGCAATCCTGCCGGGACCAGATATTTTATATGCTCGGTGTCGATAGAAGATATATAAAGTACATCTAACAAGATGAGTATAGTTCCGATGGCTGCTACCGAAAATGCAATGGCACCATAGAAAAAGATACCGGCTATTGCTATTGGCGAAAGCAATAACACAGCTAGCCCTGTACTAAATCCGCCGCCAAGGTGCATCAATGCGACACAAAATACAATATCGGTGAGAATGGCGAAGAAAAGCGTTTTATCTTTCGGAGCGCGGTTTGAAAGAGCAGTGAAAAAAAGCACAATCAGTGCAATTAAAAAATACGCCCCTGCCGTGATGATAAAATTTATGGTTTGGTAATCACCGGCAATCTGATATTCCGCATCAGCCAAACTGATTGCAGCCAAAGCCATCGCAAGAATAATCCGAAAAATAAAGTAGGTGATTGATAACCGATAATGATAATTGGATCTTTCGTTCATAGTTATTTTTGCCGCTTATTTAAAGAGTCATTTTACGGTTGGAATCAAAGCTGCAAGTAATCCTTAATAAGGAGGGATATCTAAAGTTTTTTCCAGGGTTTTGTTGGCAAGGTTTACTGCAATCACCTTTTCACTGTGTGAGCCAATAACAGGAATAAAAGCATATGGTATACCTGTACGAGTGATTTTATCTAACAGCATGGATTGCTTTTTGTTATTTTTCTTTCTTAGCAGCTCAGGTTTAATTGAAATTTTGCCGAGATTTTGAAAGTTGACCTCGTTAATGCTTTTAAAGTATTGAGCTTGCCAGTGTACGGGGATGCCCGCACTGGTACTATCTATCGCCAACTTTAAACGTTGGGCTGAATCACCGGGCAGAAAAAGATAAACCACTTTGGGGCTACTTAGAGGGCCAACAGCAAGCGTTGTACCAGCAAGTGCTTTTTGATCAATGTTGGGCGGAACAATGTAAAAGCTATCCCCGTGCAGCACTAAAAAGCCAGGACGAGCACTATAAATGGCCCAACATCCATAACCGAGGGCAATGAACTGACATAGAGCAATTGCGATCAAATCAAATTTCAGACCCCATTTGCCTTTTTTGTAGATAATAAAAGTCAGTACCGGACCAATGATAATGTCAGCGGGGATGAGAATTTTCAGTGCTTCAACCGGGTTTTCGATGTCGAGAAATACGGAAGGATAAAAATGTAAAAGCATGAAGGCGCAACATATCCCTGTCACCATAATGCTGAACAGTAAATGTAAAAGGGCTGCCTTAATTTTTGTTTTCATTACGTAATCTGTCTAATGCCAAACCTATATTGGTTATCTCATCTTTATAGAGTATTTTTTTTGGCTTATCAAATGCATTGATTTCAGTATATACCGACTCAGCAACCTTGAGGTTTTTAGTGCTTATACTCAAATGCATTTGGAGGAACAAGAATTGCGGTGTGTGCAGGTTTTTGGCCAGCATGAAACTGCTTTTGAGAGCTCCGCTAAAGTCTTGCCTTTGCATTCGACTGGTGATTAATAAAAAAACCAGGTTATGGTAATGTCGCCTATTTGCTGGATTTGCAAGCAGACTGTTGGTGTAGCTTTCATACATTTTCCAGGTGAGCGAGGGACACGCCTTGTTTTTGGTCAAATCCAGTAAAAAACTCATGGCATCGCTAATAGCTATATCAGTATGCATGATTTTAAGGTCAGTCATCAGCGCTTGATGATTAATGCTTTTATCAGCCTGCAAGGCACAGGCAAAGCCGACTTGAAAAATAGCATTGGACGGATATATGCCGAATTTCTGGTGCAGTTTTTCGATCATGATGATGGCTTGCTGATATTCCCCCTTACTAATCATGGTTTCAATGTAGTACTGGTTTGCACGCATGGAATCAGGGTGTTTTATAAATAGCGACTTAGCCAGAGTTTCATTGCTCTGCCATGATTGGGTTTCTTGTTGTAGCAGGTATACATTTTTAGCGGCAATGGCAACAACAAGTAATACCAGTAAAATAACAATACCTTTCTTTTTCACAGCCTCAAATAGATAAGCTAAAAGTGAAGCTATTATGATCAAGATACCTATGGATGGCAGATAGTTGCGATGATCAAAATAAAGCTCTAGCGGAATAATGGTTGATTCCAGCGCATGACCCGCCAAAAACCATAAACCACCGAACCAGATGCCCGGTATGACGGGTTTCAGATATCGGGCCATACCCATAAAAAACAAACCAAAACATAGGGAGAGCAGGAAGCGCAGATCCGTGATGTTTTTAACAGGCTCAAAATCATCATAAAATAGCGAAAACGAGGTGAAGGAGGGTAACGCAATCTTGAAGATGTAATCTCGCAGAATAACCACTTCCGAGAGCATTCTTTCGGCCATGGTAAATTGACGGCCGCCGTAACCCAGTTTTTGTTTAAGAATCAAATAAGCCAGCAGCAGTAGATAAGGCATCACCAGGCTTATGGTCATTTGCAGGCGTGAAAATGGCCTATGCGGCAGAAACGCAAAACAGGTCAGGATATATAAAGGTAATAAAACCGCGGATTCCTTGCATAAAATGCCCATGACAGTGATTAACCAGATGATCGCGGTATAAAAAATCCAGTTAATACGGTTGGCTTGTGCTTGCCGGCTTATAAAAACCAGGTGGTAATAAATCCCCGCAAGTACAGCGGTGCTGGCGAGCAAAGTCATGCGTTGTACGCTGTATAACACGGTGTTCACATGCAGGGGGTGTGTAGTCCATATCACCGTAATGCCAACAGCGCACATCATGGGCGAGAGAGCAGACAGGTTTTTTAGCAAAAATAATTGCCGTAAACAAACGAAAACCAGTACGCCATTAATACAATGAATAAAAAGGTTGATCAGCTTGAAAGGAAAGGCATCGCCATTGGCCCAGGCATCAATTTCGATGGGTGTGGCAAAGGTTAAATAACTGATCCAGCGACCAGTAGCCGTACCGCTATAGCTGTAAATCAAGGCATCGGAAAGACTATGAACAAAACGCAAGCCATAAAAATTGGGTTCGTCATCGAGTACAAAAGGGCCATTTAACGCAGATGTGTAGAAGCAGAAGCCTGATACAAGAATAATTGCAGAGAGCAGAAAAAAAAGAGGCACCCATAAAGGGTGCCTGATTTTAAGCCTATTAACCAAACTTCAATTAATCATTATTTGCAAGAAGAAGGTTTAACATTGGTTTCAAGACCAGTACAAGAAAAGCTGAATGTACCCGCATTGGTGTTGTAGGTCATGGTGACAGTTTTATCTGCAATTTTCTTGGAAGCCAAACCAGCACCTTTAAATGTGGCAGTAAAAACATTTAAAACGCCACCAATGCTTGCTACATATTTACCACTCGATACTGTGCCTTGTGGAATAATTAAGTTACCAGTATTGGCATATTCTTCAGCGATAGGAGTTTTCAGGCCGCCTAACAGTGAAGGAGCTTCAGACGCTTGTGAACGAGCGATGTAATCCTGGTATGCAGGGATTGCGATAGCAGCCAGAATACCGATGATGGCAACAACGATCATCAATTCGATTAAGGTGAAACCTTGTTGTATTTGCTTTTTCATGTTTTTTCTCCGAAAGAGTTTTATATTATTGGTATGCAGATAAAACAACCTAAACGGCGTTTAAATTGTATCTTGCTTAAATTAATACAATTACTGTGCCAAAAATGCAAAAAATGCCAAAGTCCTTATGTTTGGCGGGTTATTGAGGTTTGAAAGGTGAAATAAATGGCTCGGACGGTTTTTAAATAGCCATTTTATTAACAAAATTGCCAAATATTGTCAGTCTTTGTTGGTTTTGGCATTATCGATACATCGGTATGGGTTTCCAACTTGTGATTCAGTACTTTTGCAATATACTGGTACAATCAAATAGTTGTAATTAGCTCTTCATGTTAGAGGTTAGTTGTATATGTCTGCTGCGTTGTCGGGTTTGGGGCGTCGTTTGGTTCGGGATGGGTTGCTGACTGCCGAGGTGGCTGCCGAGGCACTGGCCATGGCCAAGCGCGAAAAACAAAGCTTTCCTTTATATCTTGTTGAACATGGCATACTTGATGGTTTAAAAATTGCCAGGGTAGCTGCCGAAGAATTTGGCTCGCCCATATTTGATTTAACTGCTTATGATAAAGATGCTTTTTCTGCCAAGGAATTTGTGTCAATCGATCTCATCACCAAACATCATGCTATTCCTTTATTCAAAAGAGGTACACGCTTGTATCTGGGTATTGCTGATCCGGCGGATTTGCATGCACTTGATGAAATAAAATTCAATACTGGCCTCAACACTGAAGCTGTGGTTGTTGAGGTTTCTGCCCTGGTAGCCGCCATTAAACGATTGGTCGAGGGTGCAGAAGATCAGGTAGGCACAGGTCTTGAAGATCTCGGTGATGAGGGTCTTGAGGATCTGGATATCGAGGCCGTTGGCGATGTCAATGACGACGATGTTAATGTTAATGAGGCTGATGAAACCCCGGTAGTGCGTTTTATTAACAAGGTCTTGGTGGATGCCATTCGCCAGGGAGCATCAGACATCCATTTTGAGCCCTACGAAAAGATGTATCGAGTGCGTTATCGTACTGACGGTATTTTGTATGAGGTGGCCAAGCCACCAGTAGCCATGGCAGCGAGAATGGCGGCGCGTTTAAAGGTTATGTCACAAATGGATATCTCCGAGCGACGTGTTCCCCAGGATGGCCGGATGAAAATGAAAATATCCAAAACCAAATCGATTGATTTTCGTGTGAATACATTGCCCACGCTGTGGGGAGAGAAAGTGTGCGCGCGGATACTCGATCCCAGCAGTGCCCAATTGGGTATTGATGCGTTAGGTTATGAGCCGATTCAAAAGGAATTGTATCTAACAGCCTTACAGCGACCACAAGGTATGATCATTGTTACAGGCCCTACGGGTAGTGGAAAAACTGTATCGTTATATACAGGGTTAAATATTTTAAATACTGCAGAGGTGAATATTTCCACCGCAGAAGATCCTGTTGAAATCAACCTTGAAGGTATTAACCAGGTCAATGTAAATAATAAGCAAGGCTTGGGTTTCCCCGAGGCATTGAAATCATTTTTACGTCAGGATCCAGATATCATCATGGTAGGAGAAATCCGTGATCTTGAAACGGGCAGTATCGCTATAAAGGCAGCACAAACAGGTCATATGGTCATGTCGACGATGCACACCAACAGTGCGGCAGAAACTATTACGCGGATGATCAATATGGGTATTGCCGCATTCAATATAGCCACATCACTCGAGCTCATTATTGCCCAGCGTTTAGGCAGGCGTTTGTGCAGTGCCTGTAAACAGCCGGTTGAATACCCTAAAGAAATGTTAGTGGAAGAAGGCTTTCTGGAATCTGATTTTGAGAATATGCAGTTATTCAAGGCTGTCGGTTGTTCCAAGTGTACTGGCGGTTACAAAGGTCGTGTCGGTGTTTATGAGGTGGTCAAAATTACCGATAAAATCTCCCGTATTATTATGGAGAACGGTAATTCCATTGAAATTGATGACGCCTGTCGGTCAGAAGGTTTTAATAGCTTACGCCGGTCGGCATTAATAAAGGTAATGCAGGGCGTTACGACGCTGGAAGAAGCAAACAGGGTGACATAAGCCGTATCATTATTAATAATAAAAAGTATCGATTTATCTAGGAATTATCCATGGCTCAGGCAAAAACCAACCAGAAAACACAGCCAAAAAAGAAAGCCCCGGCCAAGAAGCTGAGCCCTATATTTATCTGGAAGGGACTTGATAAAAAAGGCAATAAATTGTCGGGTGAGCTTGAATCTGAAAATTTGGCTGCCGCTAAAGCGACCCTGAAAAAGCAGGGCATAGAGATAAAAAAAATAGGTAAAAAACTGGTTATTCCAGGTATGGGCCCAAAAATTTCGCCCATGGATATCGCCATTTTTGCTCGCCAGTTGGCCACCATGATGAAAGCCGGTGTGCCATTGATTCAATCCTTTGATATTGTGGCTGAAGGTCTAGAAAATAAAGCCATGGCAGACTTGGTGCGCACTATCAGAAATGATGTTTCTGGCGGTGGAACCTTGGCGGGAGCTTTAACCCAGCATCCCAAATATTTTGATGAATTGTTCTGTAACCTGATTGAATCAGGCGAACAGTCAGGTGCATTGGAAACCATGCTGGATCGTGTGGCCACCTATAAGGAAAAATCCGAAGCACTTAAAGCCAAAATTAAAAAAGCCATGTCTTATCCTATCGCGGTTTGTGCGGTAGCAGTTATTGTCACCGGCATTTTGATGGTGAAAGTGGTTCCGCAGTTTGCTGAGATATTTCAAGGCTTTGGCGCTGAGTTACCGGCGTTTACCCAGTTAGTGGTTAATATGTCGAATTGGATACAGAAATTCTGGTTTCTGGTTTTGATAGCCGGTGTAGGGGTTTATACCGCCCACAAGGAAACGGCGCAACGCAGTAAAAAATACCGAGACAATATTGATGCATTCCTGCTGAAAGCACCGGTTGTAGGTACTATAGTCAACGCATCAGTATATGCGCGGTTTTCTCGAACATTGTCTACAACATTTGCTGCCGGTGTACCTTTGGTTGATGCGCTTAATTCTGTAGCAGGTGCTGCTGGTAATGAAGTTTATGCCCGCGCAATAAGAAAAGTCAGGGATGAAGTCACAACCGGTATACCTTTGAATGTTTCCATGCGTGGCGCTAACGTTTTCCCTTCCATGCTTATTCAAATGGTAGCCATCGGCGAAGAATCAGGTGCCCTTGATGCCATGTTGGAAAAGTGTGCCAATTTCTACGAGGAAGAAGTGGATAATGCGGTCGACGGCCTTACTGCATTAATGGAACCCTTGATCATGTCTGTGTTGGGTGTTTTGGTTGGGGGTTTGATGGTGGCGATGTACATGCCAATTTTCCAGCTCGGAAACGCAGTATAAGTGATGATGCCAAATATAGAAGGGATGCAGTATTGGTCTGAGCCGGTACTCATTATGTTGTTTGTCGTTGTTTTTGTTACCGGTAGTTGTATTGGCAGTTTTCTGAATGTTGTTATATATCGATTACCGATTATGTTGCAGCGTCAATGGCAGTCTGAAGCCAATAGTTTTCTTGCACAAGAAGATGAAATAAACCTGAATGAAACCCCGCAAGCAATGTTTAATCTTGCATTTCCAGGCTCAGCTTGCCCGACGTGTTCTGCAAAAATCAAGGCATGGCAAAATATCCCTATTGTTAGTTATTGTCTGCTAAGGGGTAAATGTCACTCTTGCCAATCCCCTATTTCAATCCGTTATCCCGTTGTTGAGCTTTTTACAGGGTTATTAACGATAAGCTTGTTTGTTATTTTTGGGTTGAGTTATCAGTTTGCTGCGTTGTTGTTACTCACTTATATTTCCCTGGCATTGCTCGGTATAGATCTGGATCATCAATTATTGCCGGATGATTTAACGATACCACTCGTTTGGTTAGGGCTCTTGATTAATAGCCAATCTTTGTTCGTTAGTCTGCAAGATGCATTATGGGGCGCTGTTTTAGGTTATGGCGTGTTATGGACAGTGTTCTGGATCTTCAAGTTTTTTACGGGTAAAGAAGGTATGGGCTATGGGGACTTCAAACTCCTGGCGGCGTATGGGGCATGGTTTGGTGTGTCGGTATTACCTAACACTATTTTATTGTCTTCATTATTAGGCAGTCTGGTAGGTGGGTGGTTAATCTGGAGAAAAGGGCATAATACACAAACTCCGATAGCATTTGGGCCGTTTATTATCATCGCCGGATGGTTGACTGCGATATTTCCACAACAATTTATACTTATGAATTATCTCAGGTAAATAATCTTGAATCTATCGATTGTTATTCCAGCAAAAAATGAAGCACAGGGGTTGGCCAAAATTTTACCCGAAATTAAAAGGTTGCATCCTGAAGCTGAGCTGATTGTAGTCAATGATGGTTCCACTGATGATACGGTAGATGTTGTGTTGCGTAGTGGTGCCAAAGTGGTAAATCACCCTTACTCCAAGGGCAATGGCGCCAGTATTAAATCCGGTGCAAGGGTTGCTTCAGGAGACGTTATTGTCTTTATGGATGGTGATGGGCAACATAAGCCCGAGGAAATTGGTCGACTTATTGCCAAAATGAATGAAGG
>CAZTZY010000039.1:0-25636 GCA_964617765.1 uncultured Spongiibacteraceae bacterium | reverse complement strand
AAAACAGGTAACTTCGATTCTATAATTTATCAATAAGAGTTTTTTGTGCTTACAAAACCTACCAAAAGCCGTTCTGAACTAAGGAAAGATGAGTTCCAAAAGCGTATCGCTGATGCCGCCCTGGAGTTATTTACCGAAAATGGCGTGAATGAAACCTCGATCATTTCCATTATCGAGAAAGCGGGGGTGGCGCATAAAACCTTTTTTAACCATTTCCCCACGAAAAACCATTTGTTGTTTCATATTGCGAGCTCTTATTCCGGTTCTTCCAACACTATTTTTGCGCATTTTAATGAAATGGATATTACGCCCATGCAGAAAATCGAGAACAGTTTTATGACGATTGCTGAAGGCCTGGCGAGTTTGCCGCCTAAAGATATCGAGATGTTCAAGTTTATCCTGAATGGTGTTCACCTTGGCCCTGAGAGCAGCAAGATAAACCAGAAAAATATGCTGGATTCAACGATTGGCAAGATATTGGGTGAAGCTTCCCTAAAGAATCAGCTGCAACCGGGTATTTCGTTGGAAACTTATGCGGAAATAGTGGTGAACCTCTTCGTCTCGACCATGCTCAATTGGGCCAGTTTCGATGATTATCCTTTAGTATTGAAAATGCGCAGTACCGTCGAATTCATCAAACACAGTGTTTTTATTTAACACCCCCGCATCTTCATTCAGCCCTGTATTTTTGTGCCAAAATCCCTGATTTCCAGATTTTTTATTACACAAAACCCTGTATTTCATTATTTTGTTACAAAAAAGGAATAAACACGGAAAACGATATGAAAAAACAATATACCGCTGTATATAAAAATGTATATTGCAGTATATTAACTGCCTATTTTTTGTGCTACTTTATCGATCATTCAGATCAAAACACTGAAAAAATTGAACCAGTTCACACAAAACCGATTTTGCGTGCTGATTCGAAAAATAATAACAAAAACCAGTAACAGCGAAAAAAGGCACAAATATCCCAATCCGTTTTCTGCATGCATATCCGTATGTGTGGTTGGCGTTTGCTGTTAAAAATGAGAAAAAATTATGCGTGTTGCATCGGTTGCTTGTGAATTGCCAGAAATGGTTTTATCCAACGATGACGTGATCAAGTTGGTGGATGAAGCGAGCAGGGAAGATTTTATCGGTGATATGGACAGAACGTTACGCCTGATTAAAGGCCTGTTGAAAAAGACCGGCATTAAAGAAAGAAGAATGCTGCAAGCCAATGAAAACCCTTTTGATTATATCCATCGCTGTGTGCATAAAGCCTTGAAAGAAGCGAACATGCAGGTAGCTGATATTGATATGGTTATCCATTCCAGTGTTGACCGCCGTGTGGCTGAGCCTGGTATGTCGTTTTTTATTGCCAATGCCCTTGGCATGCACAGTGCCCAATGTTTCGATGTGCTGGAAGCCTGTGCCAGCTGGACACGTGCAGCCTCCATTGCCCAGGGTTATCTGATGGGTTGCATGGCCAAAAATGTATTAATTATTACTGCTGAATTCGGCTTGCACGAAGGTGAGTGGGGTAGAAAAACCTACAAGATTGAATCGGATGCCGACCTGGAATATTCCTATGCCAGTTACACACTGGGTGAATCTACCACAGCTACCATATTGACGGCCGATGCTACACCGTGGAAATTTGTCAATGAAACCGCTAACCAGTTTTCCGAGCTGTGTGTGATGCCTATCGATATTACCCGCACTGGCACCATGTTGTATGACAATATTTCCATGATGGGCCAGGGCTCACAAAAATTTGCCTGTAATGCGATCAAAATGGGTGAGGCCGGTATGGAATATGGCAAACGCGTATTTATGGATCGTTATGCCGATAACATGGCTGATATTGATATGGTGATTCCGCATAGCCACTCTTACCACAGCTGGAAAGACCAGGCCGCATTACGGGGCGTTGATGTGCCTTATTATTTTATCTTCCCGAAAACCGGCAATTTGATTACTGGCTCAATCCCTGCTGCCATGGCGATGGCCGTTGAAGATGGAAGCCTTAAACGCGGAGACCGGGTTGCCGCCTGGATGGCAGCAGCCGGCATGACCTTTACTAGTTTTGATTTTGTGTACTAACAGTTTTACTGGATTTAACAGATAAATATAAAGCCGCAAAAAAAAGGGCTATAACAATCAGTAAAATAAACCACGGTGGATTGGCAGGGGTTTTCAGATCAACGTGAATGGCAGAACGCAGTACGGTTAACATCGTTGCACTGCCTATAGCTGTGATAGCCCAGCTGGCCCACAGTTCACCGCGCTTGAAAGGAATCGTTAATAGGATGGTCATGGCCAGGGCATTACACAGAATAAGCCCGCCATCGGCATTCAAGGCGGCAATAATAAGTACTCGCAGGGGTTGGTCGAGTTCACTCCACGACCGGCCGACTGCATCAGCATGATAGGGCATAAACTCTTTGATCACCGCGTAAATTAACCCTGCGATAGTCATCGGGGTGAGCGCAGCAATGTAAAGGTTTCTGGCAATTCTGTGGTTTTTGCTGATTCCAGGGTTGTCCATAGGTAACACCTTTTAAAATTATTTTTACTACTTTAACAGGATGAAAAATGAAAAAAAGTTTTTATAGCATAATTGTTTTGCTCTCATTACATATGTTTATGGCGAATGTGAATGCCATGTGTCCTGAAGAGCAAGGGTTGCAAATTGCCCAGGCCATGCAAGCTTCTGTCAGTGGCTGGGGTGATATTCAGAGTGATATGGAAATGATTATTCGCTCACCCAATGGTAAAGAAAATAAAATGGCGCTCGAGTCTAAAATGCTTGAGGTAGAGGGAGATGGTGACAAGAGTCTTATACTCTTCAAATTGCCACAATCGGTAGCAGGTGTGAAACTATTAAGTCATTCGCATATCAAGGCTGATGATGAACAATGGACCTTTATGCCTAAAACCAAAAAAATCAACCAGATTGGCGGCAAGGCAAAATCCGGTTCATTTTTAGGAAGTCAGTTCAGTTTTGAAGATTTGTCTTCATTCAAGATCGAGAAATACCGTTTTCGTTATTTGCGCGATGAAAAATGCGATATAGAACAATGTTCGGTTTTAGCGATTTACCCTGAGTATAAGGGAAGTGGTTATTCCAAGATGGTTTCATGGATTGATAAACAGTCGCGCGTGCAAAAAATTGAATATTATGATCGTGAGGATGAATTGTTAAAAACACTCACGATTAACGAATACAAAAAAATCGATGATAAATACTGGCAACCCGTTTCTTCAGAAATGAAAAATAACCAGAATAATAAGACAACCGAACTGGTTATCTCCAATATTCGATTGAAAACCGGTTTGCAAAGTCGCGACTTTGATAAGTCTGTATTGAAGTGACCGATATGTTTGGCAACTTTGACCAGCGTTGGCGGGATTAATATGAAACTGGATGTTGATGTATTATCAGTTCGTCTTACACAATCCATATTGGCGCATCAAAAAACCACGCTCTTTGTGGTGGTGTTGATTTTTTTACTGTCGTTGGTGGGTGTTTCCCGGCTCACTTTTTCGAATGACTACCGTATATTTTTCAGCGACAGTAATCCTGAACTGAAAGACCTCAATGCATTCAAGGAAGTCTATGGACAATCTGATTCCATCTTTGTGGTTATCCATAATCCACACGGCAGTATATTCAGTGAAAACATAATCCCCGATATAGAAGCACTGGTAGAGCAAGCAAAGGATATTGAGTATGTGGTTCGTGTTGAAGCGATAACCAATTTCCCCGATGTGCTTATTGATAACGACCAATTAACTGTACAGGCTTTGGTTAACAATAGCTTGTCTATGGAAACGGAAGATTATCTTCGTATTCAAGCACAGGCTTTGGCTAATCCAATTATTAATGGAGGATTGTTATCTCCCACAGCTGACACTACGGCCATTAATATCATTTTTAGTTTTCCGCAAGAAAGCCCCATGGAAGTTCTGGATGCAGCTGAATCAGTCAGGGAATTAACGGCACAATTCAACGATAATCATCCGGAAATTAAAACCGGATTATCCGGAATTGTTATGTTGAATGCAGCATTTAGCGAAACCGGTATTCATGACCTGATCTATCTTTTGCCCATCATGTCTATTGTTCTCTTTGGTGTATGTGTGCTGTTGATGCGCAGCATTTATTCAACCATTGCTATATTTATCACTATTATTTATTCCTGCATTTTTGCATTAGGTGTGGCTGGTTTTTTTAGTATACCTATTACTGTTGTTTCAGTTTCCTCAATGATTATTATCATGACCCTCGCAGTTGCTAATGCCATGCACTTACTGGTGTCGATGATAAGCATGATTGGTACTGACAGCAGCCAGGATAAGGCATCATTGATTATCGAAATTACCAAAGTCAATTTCATGCCGGTTTTTCTGACTAACCTCACGACAATTATCAGCTTCCTGACCTTGAATTATTCCGATGTGCCACCTTATTGGCATCTTGGCAATATCACCTCATTAGGGGTTCTTGCAGCATGGATTTTATCGTTTACCTTATTGCCGATTTTAATGCAGGGGGTGTCGATGGCCCATCATTCTGTTAAGCATAATGATGCACAGGAAGCGCGTATGGTTAATGCTGGCGAGTGGGTATTGCGTCATTACCGAATGGTTATTTTAGCTACATTGTTAGTCTCCGCTGTCATTATTTCTGCTGTGCCTTCACTGAAATTCAATGACCAGTTCATTAATTACTTCAGTAAAAATATCGAGTTCAGGCGCGATGCCGAGTTTATGGAAGCCAACCTGAGCGGTTTGTACGCCATTGAATATCTTGTGCCTGCCAGGGAAATAGACGGTATTTTTCGTACAGAATACCTGCAAAACCTCGATGCCTATACCGAGTGGTTGAAGCAACAAAAAGAAGTCACCCATGTGTACAGTTATACCGATATTATCAAGCGCATTAACTGGACAATGAATCATCAGGATGAAACAGCCTGGGCGATTCCTGACGATGAAGATGTCGCTGCGCAATATTTTTTGATGTATGAACTTTCGCTCGCCGATGACAACAGCCTTGAAAATCGTATCAGCCTCGATAAATCCAGCACGCGCCTAAGTGTGATGGTAAAGAATTTATCATCAACGGAAATGCAGGATTTTGTAGAGCGTTCTGCGGCATGGCAAAAAGCCAATATGCCTGAATACATGTTATCAAATCCAACGGGGCCGGCAGTGATGTTTGCCTATATTTCGAAGCGCAATATCAGCAGCATGAACAGTGGTAATGCAGTTTCAATATTGCTCAATGGTCTCATCATGTTTATCTTGCTGCGCAGTTTATGGTTAGGTGCATTGAGCATCATCGTAAATATTTTGCCGCTATTAATGATGTTTGGTATCTGGGCAATGGCAGTGGGGGAAGTGGGTATGGTGGGAACGACGATTTCCTCAGCTGCGATGGGTATTATTGTCGATAATTCCATTCACTTCCTCACCAAATATATGCGTGTAAAAAATGAAAAGGGTGTTACACGAAAAGAAGCGTTGATTGCCACTTTCCGCATGGTAGGAGTTTCAATTTTTGCCACGTCGATGATTATTGTGGCGGGTCTTTCTGTATTGATAGCGTCGGATTTTCAGCTAAACCAGCAGGCCGGTTTGTTAACAGTGATCACCATTGTGCTTTCGTTAATCTTCAATCTTGTTGTTTTACCAGCAGCAATTATGCTTTTTAATAAAAAAGAGCCAGTATCGATACCAGTTTCAGATGCCGATTCTGCGGCTTAAAAAAGAGTAAAAGTTAAATGTAGGGTTCGCTGGCCATAAACGCTTTTACATCTGCGAGATCCTGTGCATCCCTGTCGTTATCGCCACGGTAAATATCCAGTGAATCCATATATTCCAGCAAACCGATTTCGTTAAACGCATACATCGGTGCATCGCTGGTGTAATGCGGATTAGCCGCCACTGCGGCAAAATTACAGGTGCGCGCATGATAGAGTTTCTGGTGATTACTGTTATCAATCAATAACAATCCAGGAGAATGGTTCAATAATAGACCAGTATGGTTTTGCAAGCTTTGCGGGACAAGTATCTTATGTCTTTGTTCAATACCCAGATTTACGTTGTTGCGAGTGAATTCCATGAATTCATGCAAGCCCTGCAATGACATTACCCATGTCGCAAAATACTGGCGGGTTTCCCCTAACCAGAAGGCTGTGGGATGCGGAGGGGTATCCTGGTGTGGTGATTGGCAAATATCGGTCATGTACGGGTTAGGATGATTGCCATGTTCTTTCGGGGCAAGCTGTGCCAGCGTGTAATTGGTTTTGTTAACCGGCAGGCCGGGAAATTCCACAGTACCCTGCTCAAATATTTCCTGGCGTAATTGTTGCAGGAAAGCATAGGCTGTCGAGTTATAGGGATGTTGGTGGAAGAGAGTGGGTGGTACATGGATTTTCATGCCCAGCATTTTGCCATCGAGATTATAACAGCCGGTTTCAACAATGCATTCGCGACTGATATCGATAAAGCTGAATGGTTTCCTGTGCATGGTTATGGCGTGGTCGACCCGAAGGGCAGGCCAAATTTTTCCAGATAGGCCAGGCCTAACATTTCGGCACCAATGTCTGTCAGGTGATTCCTGTCTCGGTATAAAGGCATGCCATTCATTTCTGTGAAACATTGCTTTTCATCGCACATCACTTTAAGTGGCTGTATGAAAATTACCTGCGGAAAATCTTTTTTAACATCATTGAGTAAAGTTGTGGCAAATGCTTGTTGCTCAATAACTTCGCTAAGCGGAATGACGCAGTTATCATTGAATCCGGGTCGCAGGATCTTCCTGTGTGAGCATTTGAGCATTTTTTCACTGAGGTCAGGGTTATCCTCAATGATGACCGGGGTAATGCCATTATCCAGCAAGCGCTTCATTGATTGGTAAACAGAACGGCGTAATACCTTATGCGTGGTTTCTGCATTGAATTGCGTATTTTCACGGTCAAAGAAATAACCTTCATAAATATCCAGGTTAGACCAGAATGTTCCCAATATAACGTACTTATAGGGTGACTTATCCAGTGTGTTATAGAAATCATTGACGATTTGATAGCATTGGTCTTCCCTGAGTTCTTTTATGGCACCGGTTTTGTCATCAATAGAGGCTCTGTAGATATCAAGCAATGGTGGGCAAAACGGTTTCCATTTGGTGTGCATTTTAAATTCAGGATTTTTGCTGATGAGCGCATGGATAAATGGAGAAAAATGGTCGGCATGGGAATCGCCGATAAGTAGTACTTGTTGGCAAAGACTATCCTCTAGATTACAAGTTTCATTATAAATGGAAGGATTTTTTTCCAGCGCTTCAATAGCAGCAGGGTTGGCATTAAAGCGGCCAATAAAACCTTCACCATTCTTGGTAATGATATACATCGCTGCGAACACCAATACCGGCACTATATACATCAGTACAAATGTTTTTCCGAATGGGAGGCGCCATTTTTTGCGGAACGGGTTTTCAATATATTTCCAGGTTAGCGCTGATAGGGCAAAGGAGAGCGCCATAGCCCAAAAGGCGTTAAGCGGAGTAATTGTTCCAGTTGTATATTGGATAAAAGCAAAGATAGGCCAATGCCATAAATACAATGAATACGAAATTTTACCAACATACACCAGCTTTGTATTGGAGATGGTAGTGGTGACAATATTCGTAAAGAAACCGGCATAAATAATTGATGCAGTTCCCATGCAAGCATATAAGGCATTAATGCCAGGAAAGTGATCAGAGGCGTTGTGGTTAAAGATATTAAAAAATATGCCGACGAAACCCGTTATGGCTAACAGTGCGGCTTTACCGGAATCCAGCTTGGGCAAATATCCGGCTATCATCGCCAACAGGCAACCCACCAGAAGTTCATAGAACCGCGCAGGTAACAGGAAGTAGGCCTTGATAGGATCAATAGTGACTTGCCATTCTGAAAAGGCAATCGCTGCAATCAATAAAACCACAAAAAACCTGATGCTATTGATATAGCTGAATCGTTTGATAACAAAAAATAATATGACCGGCCACAATAAATAGAATTGTTCTTCTACTGATAGTGACCAGGTATGCAATAGCGCGATTTCTTCAGTTTGCGGTGCAAAATAGCCACCAGTGGATTTGGCGAGGAAAAAATTTCCAATAGACATGAAGCCCAGTCCCATGAGCTTTACGTGATACATAAGGTCTTTTGGTAGCAGAATGAACCAGGCTACGACCAGTGTAGCCAGCAATACGACTATGAAGGTGGGTAGCAAGCGTTTAAAGCGGCGTAAATAGAACGCCTTGAAAGTGAATTTGTTATCCTGCATATCGCTGGTTAATTGTGAAGTTATCAAATAACCCGATAGTACAAAAAACATCTCTATGCCAATGAAACCACCAGGCAATATATCCAGTCCAGTGTGGTAAAGGATCGCCATGATAATGGCAATCGCCCTTAATCCATCGAGGTCTGCCCTATAGGAAAGAGGCACCATAACAATAATTTCCGATAAATGAAGATATAAAGAGGTCGATTATAAACAAAGTTGCCTGATGAATCTTTATTGTTTTTTCGATGGGAATATACCGCCGTGAACTTGTTGCAACCCTGAAAATCGTGCATTTTATATGCGGCATGCGTTATAAGGCAGTTTTCAACAGGATTTATTGCTATATATTGGCAATAAAAGCATTCTTTGGCATTCTTGGGTTTTACATCCTATCAAATCAGGCATAGTCATTATGGGCAAGCTGTTCAGCATCAAAGGTTTTTTGCCCTATACGGTGATGTTGTTCCTCAATGCCTTTGTTGATCTTGGCCATAAGATCGTTATCCAGAATACGGTATTTAAAATCTATGATGGACAGATGCAGGTCATTCTTACTGCTATCGTCAATGCGTTGATTCTTTTACCTTATATAATGTTGTTTTCGCCCTCAGGATATATTTCTGATAAATATCCTAAGCATAAAGTAATGCTCTATAGCGCCTTGGTAGAAGTGTTTACAGTAACACTGGTTATTGTTGCGTATTATTTTGGTTGGTTTTGGTGGGCGTTTTTTTTAACGTTATTCATGGCAATCCAGAGTGCTATTTATTCACCTGCAAAATACGGATATATCCGGGAACTGGTTGGCGATGAACATCTTGCTGCGGGAAATGGTGTGGTACAGGCGGCAACCATTATCGCCATTCTTGGCGGTACGCTGGTGTTTTCTGCATGTTTTGAATGGCTGCTAACGGGTATTCCTCTTTTGAGCCCCGGACAAATATTGCAGTCGATTTATCCTCTGGGTTTTCTGATCTTGTTATTTGCCCTTGTTGAATTTGCGCTGGCATTTTATTTGCCAGCCAAACGCGATGTGGATGCCACTCGATCATTTTCTTTGAATGACTATTTTCGAGGTAGGTATCTTAAAACCAATATTGATGCCATTACCTCAAAATCCATTATCTGGTTATCCATAGTCGGTTTGCTGGTATTTTGGGCTGCATCGCAAGTGGTATTGGCATCTTTCCCTGCGTTTGCCAAAAAAGTGTTGCTGGAGACCAATACGCTTGTTATACAAGGAATATTGGCCAGTACAGGTATTGGCATTATGGCAGGTTCCTTGTTTGCCGGGAGGATTTCACGACAATCTATAGAGCTCAGTTTAATCCCTGTTGGCGTTATCGGTTTTTCTTTATTGATTGGCGTAATCACTTTGCTGCATTCTGCTATCAGTATGGCTTTGACATTTATCCTGATTGGTTTTTTTGGCGGCATTTATATCGTGCCATTGAATGCCTTAATGCAATATCACTCACAAGCTAACGATATTGGCACAGTATTGGCTGGCAATAACTGGATACAAAATATCGTTATGTGTGTGGCATTGGGTTTAACCATTATCCTGGCTTATTTTGGCCTTGATAGTATCGGGTTATTTTATTGCCTGATGTTGGCCAGTTTGGCTTTTGCTGTGTATATCATTGTTAAATTACCTCATTCCATGGCGCGTTTTTTACATTTGGCTGCGCATCCTTTCAGTAAGGTAGAGGTAAGGGGATTCGGGCATTTGCCCAAGCATACGGGAGTGCTGATGGCAGGCAATTTTTATCAATGGACAGATTTTGCGCTGCTGCAAATGGCGTGTCCAGATCATGTTGATTTTTTTATATTTGATAAAAAAATGCCTGTTATTTTAACTCGAAAAATTTATTCATGGTTTGGCATAACAGTGATGGCAGGGGAGCATCATGAAAAGGCCTATGACATCATCACGCAAAAACTTCTTGCGGGTCGTTTTGTTTGTCTTCAGTCTGCAGAAGCTGAAAAGTATAAAGAATGGGCAGATAAAACTGTGGATGCTCCTTTAATCACTTCCATAATGACCGTGCCGTTTTTTATAGGGCTTCTTGATGATAATGGCCATATCAGCCCAACAAGTTATCGCTGTGTCAATGTTATCATTGGCAAACCATTTCCACTGCAAGTGAATAGGGAAACCTTGTTGTTAAATCTCGATGAGCTCTCATTTCAATGGAGCAGATACTGCAAGGATAAAGATGAAGTTATTTTCAGCTAATCGGCAGTTGGGTGACCTAATATCAGTAAGGTCAGGTTCTTTGGTGAAACCAGCCCGTTAAACTATAACGGGGTTTGTATGTTTCAGTGACTTCATGCGGGAAATCGGTACTAAAAAAAATAGCTGTATTGCCGAAGGTAGGATGGATGTGTATCAGTTCGGCATCGTTTTCAGGATTAAATAGCACCAGTTCTCCACCATCTCCAGGCTGCCATTCCGGGTTTAGATAATTGACTACGCTAAACATACGATGGTTACTTTGCCGGGCATTATCCCAGTGTTTTCGATAAAACGTTCCTGATGGGTAATAACTGTAATGGCCGTCAAAATTATTCAGTGGAATAGGGAAGTGGCTTTCGAAGACATTTTTCAATTCCAGCATGAATGCCATAAATGTTTGTTGTGTAAGGCTTTCTCCTTCTATCCAGCAGGTTTCATCACCGCGAATGCTATCGCTGATCAACTTGTTGTGTTGGGAGCCAATAGCGGCTTTCTTGAATTTGTGCTGATGATGATAAGTTTGCGCATCAACCAGTAATGACTCGTTAAGTTCTGGCGATAAAAGTTGACCCACCCAGAAGCCGTTTTCGCGCAAGTTTCTACCTATTTCTGCTTTGATGTGATTGTTAAGTGTTTTAACCATTTGATATTCATACATATTTTAAAAATCATGGAGTGGCACATAATCTGCCAAGTGTTGAAAAAATGCAGTTTACATGAACTAAATGCATTTTTTCAGGGTTTCATGGTGGATATAAATAGTACCTGAAAAAGACTTTCACGAGGATTTATTGCAAAAGAAGCAAAATTATCTATATTTCATAGCAATAACATATTGCTTTATTTGTCAGTTTTCGCGTTTAATCCGCGACTGTTGATAATTTAACCATTTCTTATTATATGCGGAGGAGGTTTTCATATGTCCAAGAAACCATCTGAAGAACAAGAAGACGAAATTGGCGATTTTGAAGAATTCGTTGAAGCTGAGCCTGAAGTGACCAATTTCAAAATTGACACTATTCAGGATAAAAAACATCATCTGGAAAGACGTCGTAAAATTGAAGATAAAATCGAACTTTATCGTTTACGTGATGAAGTCGGATTCTACGACATAGAATTGTAGTTTTCATTGTCGACTATTTTAAAATGGCCTGGGTCATCTTGCCCGGGTCATATCTCCCGCAGTTTTTTTGATTTTTCCATCTAACCACTGAATTCCATTTTTGCTAATCTGCACCTCTTAATAGCTAACCTAAAGCAAATAACCTATTCTACAAAAATCAGGTTCATTGGTTTGAGATTGTCGATATGGCTAACCCCAAAGTAATTATTGGTAATGAAGAATGGTGTGCGTTTCCTGCATTAGGTGTGCCTGCCATAAAAGCGCGCGTCGATTCAGGTGCTAAAACTTCAGCACTGCATGCCTTTAATATTCAGCGTTTCCAATATGATAATTCGCCATGGGTCAGTTTCGATGTTCATCCTCTGCAAGATAATCGCCTGATTGTTGTGCATTGCAAAGCACCTGTATGTGATAAGCGCTGGGTAAAAAGTTCATCCGGCATGAGTGAAAAACGTTATGTGATCAAAGTACCTATGCAACTGGGTGATTTTATGTGGGATGTCGAAGTGACCCTCACTAACCGTGATTCTATGGGCTATCGTATGTTGCTCGGCAGAAACGCCATGCAAAACCATGTATTGGTCGATCCTTCTGATGGTTGTTACCTGGGTAATTTGTCCAGCGAAGAAATATCCAGGCTGTATAACAATGATGCTCAGCCACCATCAGGGTTGAATATTGCATTAGTGGTGAATACTGTTGGGCATTATAGCAATCAACGCATTATTGAAACTGCACAAGAGCGCGGCCACAATATCACCGTGATTGATGTTAATGAAAGTGCTTTGCTTTTTGGCCAACAACAAGCCCAATGCTTGCAAAATGCCAGCTTAATGCAGCCATTTGATATTGTGATTCCCCGTTTTTCAACCAATCGCGCCAATTATGCCTGTGCGTTAATGCAGCACTTCCAGCTTCAGGGTGCCTATATGGTAAACAATGCGCATGCCACGCAGCAGGCAAGGGATAAAATCTGCACACTCCAAACCATGCAGCAATACCAAGTGCCTGTGTTATTGCATGGATTTGCACCTACCGATCTTTATGTGCAGGAATTAATTGAGCAAGTTGGCGGAGCGCCTTTATTGATCAAGGGATTGCAAGATGATGCCGATAAATTCTATGTATTGGCTAAAACCACGTCTGCCGCGGAATCGATTATTCATGCCATGCATTCACAGGGAGCCGCCATTATGGTGCAGGAATATAGCAAAGCCTCGAGCCAGCGTTATATACGTAACCTGGTTTTGCATGACACCATTTTGGCCTCTATCGAAAAGCCTATAAAAATTACCGCTAGCGATAAAGCCAGAAAAGTGCTGCGTTCGAAGGAAATCCAGTTAACCGACAATGAACAGGCTATGGTGATCAGGGCAGCCCAGGCCATGAATCTGGTATTGGCGGGTGTTGATATTATCCGTACCGAGCGTGGCACACTTTTCTATGGCATTTCACCGAATCCCAGTTTTGAAGATATAGAAAATACGGTAGATATCAATATTGCGCAATGTTTAATGAGGTCGCTGGAAGATAAATTTCAACACAAGGTGGCTCATCATGAATGAAGATGCTTTTATCCTCGATGCCTGGCGTTTTACCGGAAAAAAGCCGGTAAAAATCGACTCCGTCACCTCCTATGAGGAAGGTTGCTGGTATCACTGCCGGCGTGATAAAGAAGGCCTTGCCCAATGGCTTGGGGATATCGGCATACAGGAAAGCCTGGTTGATATTCTAGTGGCCGACGATACACGTTCACATTATCAACCCCTGGATGATGGAAATTTTTTACTGGTATTGCGTGGTGTGAACCTGAATGAAGGTGATGAACCTGATGACATGATCAGCTTGCGTATCGTATTTTATAAATCCAGCGTAATTACCTTAAGGCGTAAACCTTTTAAAGGTATCGCTGCTATACAACATGCACTGGAAGAAGAAACATCCCCTAAACCCATTGCTGATTTACTGGCAACATTTATTGAGCAAATCAACAATAATATTGAAGATGTGTTAGATGATATCGAAACCGGCATTGATGAAGTGGAAGAAAACATCGATAACCTCACTCGTAAAGAACACCGCCAATTGACTTTGATGCACCGTCGTTTGTTAAAACTTAATCGTTTCCTCAAACCGCAAACAGTAGCGATACAAACCCTGTATGATAATATTCCCCCTGTGTTGAAGTCGCATAAACAACGCTTGTTGAACCAGAAAGAAGTGTCGTATCGCATCAGTGAAAACATTGAAGCCAACCTGATGCAAGTCAGTATGTTAAGAAACGATATACAACAGTCCTTGGGCGAAAAAATGAATCGCAATGCCTATTATTTGTCATTGACTGCGGGAATATTTTTACCCTTGTCATTTTGTACTGGATTGTTCGGCATCAATATCGGCGGTTTGCCAGGGGTAGATAATCCTGATGCATTCCGATGGTTTTGCATGACATTGCTCAGTCTCGGTTTAATCGGTTTTTTGCTATTGCGCCGGTTACGTTTTTGGTAAACCCCATTATTGCTATTTTAATTTTTAGAACAGGAAATAACCTATGCGCATTGCGATCCTTTCCAGGAATCCCAATTTGTATTCCACTCGCCGCTTGAAAGAAGCAGGAGAGGCTTTTGGCCATACTGTCGATGTTATCGATACCTTGCGCTGTTACATGGATATTACCAGTAACAATCCATCAGTACGTTATAAGGGCCAGGCGTTACCTGAGTATGATGCCGTTATTCCTCGTATCGGTGCCTCCATTACTTTTTACGGCACATCGGTAGTGCGCCAGTTTGAAATGATGGGGACTTTTGCCGTGAATGAATCGGTTGCCATTAGCCGTTCGCGTGACAAATTACGTTCATTGCAATTGTTATCTCGAAAAGGTATTGGCTTGCCCCGCACAGGGTTTGCACATAATACTAATAATATCGACGATTTGATTGCCAATGTCGGCGGCGCACCTCTTGTGATTAAACTTCTTGAGGGTACGCAAGGTATTGGTGTGGTGTTAGCCGATACCAAAAAAGCGGCTGAAAGTATCATTGAGGCATTTATGGGTCTGGATGCCAATATCCTTATACAAGAATATATCAAGGAAGCGGGTGGCGCAGATATTCGTTGTCTGGTAGTTGGGGGTAAAGTGGTTGCTTCCATGAAGCGCCAGGCTAAAGAAGGTGAATTCCGTTCGAACCTTCATCGTGGCGCTACTGCCGAGTTGATCAAGATAACTCCTGCTGAACGTAAAACTGCCATTGCAGCCGCTAAAATTATGGGTCTGAATGTGTGTGGTGTTGATATTCTGCGATCAAAAAATGGGCCGTTGGTAATGGAGGTGAACTCCTCGCCAGGCTTGGAGGGCATTGAAAAAGCTACCGGTCAAGATGTCGCAAAAATGATAATCCAGTTTATAGAAACCGAAGCGAAACCACATAATACCAAAACAAAAGGGCAGGGTTGACTGCTGAATAACTGTCATTTCGAACCCTTCTTAAATTCAGGGTAAATTTTGTGAGAAAACTAACTATCTGAATTAAAAAGATTCTTCACGGAGTTTACCCTGAATTTAAGAAGGGTTCAGAATGACAAAAGGCAGTTATTCAGAGTTATCTTGGCTATTCTTAACACTGAATAAATCAGTATTTTGATTCTTCAAATCGAGTTTGTTCGGGATCAAATATAACAGAATGATTTTTCACCCTGAGGATATTTTCAGATGTTGCCATTAGAAGGAACAAAATGTTCACTTCTATTGGCACAATATTAGTGTTTATTCCTTTAACATAAACTCCAGGGTTTTATCCGTTTTCTTGTTATAGGGCGGAATCATGCCCGTGTATTTCATCATGTTGATTTTGGTTTGGGTAAGAACACCCTTGGCATGACTGAAGGTTTTGAAACCATCAAAACCATGATAATTACCCATGCCTGAAGGGCCAATACCGCCAAAGGGAATATCTTCAATCCCGGCGTGGGCGAGTACATCGTTAACCACAGCGCCACCTGAGGTAGTATTTTCTAACACTTTCTTTTCTTCTTTTTTATCAGTGCCAAAGTAGTAGAGAGCAAGAGGGCGTGCATGAGAATTGATGTAGTGTAAACATTCGTCAATATGCTTGTAGGTTTTGATGGAAATGACGGGTCCAAATATTTCTTCTTGCATAACTTTCATGTCATCGGTGGGATTCACCACGATAGTCATAGGCACCTTGAAAGTGTTTTTTTGCTGACTGAAATTTTCTTGTAGCGGATTAATTTCACGCACATCACCACCTTTAGTGCGTGCATCTTCAATATAACTGTTAATGCGTTGTTGATGGCGAGCATTGACCACTGAAGTGTAATCAGGATTATTTAGCATGGTAGGAAACATGGTTTTGACTTGTGTTTCTGCATATTGATAAAAATCCTTCAGTTGCTCTTCTGCTATAAATACATAATCGGGTGAGATACATACCTGACCAACATTCAGTGCCTTGCCGGCAAAGATACGTAATGCAGCTTCTTGCAAATTGGCGCTGCGACCAACGATAACCGGTGATTTTCCGCCGAGTTCCAGTGTCACTGGAGTCAGGTTGTTAGCAGCACCCTGTAATACAAAACGCCCTATGCTGGTAGCGCCAGTAAAAAGGATGTGGTCAAGTGGCAATGAGGAAAAGGCTGCGCCTACTTCTGGTCCACCGGTAATTCCTACCACTTCGGATTCATCAAAATATTTGCTGAACAGGGTTTTCATCAGCTCAGAACTGTGTGGTGTCACTTCGGTAAGTTTTACCATACAGCGGTTGCCAGCAGCGAGAATGGCGGCAGTAGGTCCAGTGGCGACAAATACCGGGAAGTTCCAGGTGGTGATATTGCCGACAACACCTTTGGGCTGGTATTGGACATGCGCTTTAGCACCCAACAATCCGAGTGGGAATGGCGTTTTCCGTTTCTCGTTTTTCATCCATGTTTTAAGGTGTTTCTTGTTAAATTTGATGGCTTCAAGCGTGCCATAAAAATCAGCAACCCGTGATTGATGCTGTGAGCGATGACCGAAATCAGCTGACATGGCTTCACAGAGCGCATCGACATTTTCATGTAACAGTTTTTCCAGGCGTGTGAGTCGGTCAATACGGGTTTCATAAGTGACAAAACCCTCTTGTAGAAAGCTGTCCCGCTGTTTTTGTAATTGCGCCAACATGATTTCGGAAGGTTTGGAATTACTCATAAAAGCTTCTCTTTTTTCATTATTTTATTGAGTGTAGCGAATTAGGGTAGGGCTGTGTATGGATTAATCGATCATTTTTATTAAGAAGCATGAAGTTTTCTGTCATGTTTAGGTACTTGAAAGTTCTGGCTCATAGCCCCATATAGCAAGCACTTGTATTTTTCGTTCCACTTTCAGTTACCGGAGATCAGCACAATGAGTGAAGTTGTAAAAGAAACGATGGGCTTCCAGACGGAAGCTAAACAATTGTTACAGTTGATGATTCATTCCTTGTATAGCAATAAGGAAATCTTCTTGCGCGAATTGATATCCAATGCTTCAGATGCTTGCGAAAAATTGCGTTTTGAAGCGGTTTCCAATAGCACTTTATTTGAAAATGAACCGGATCTGGCGATTTGTATCGAACTTGATAAAGTCGCTAATACCGTAACCATTTCCGATAACGGCATTGGCATGACCCGCGAGGAAGCTATCCAGCATTTAGGTACAATTGCGAAATCGGGTACGGCAGAGTTTTTCACCAAATTAACCGGCGATGATAAAAAAGACTCAGAACTCATCGGGCAATTCGGTGTGGGTTTTTATTCTGCCTTTATCGTTGCCGATGAAGTGGAAGTATTGACCCGTCGAGCAGGTACGGCGGCGAATGAAGGCGTGCATTGGATTTCCAAAGGTGAGGCTGATTTCACTGTGGAAACTATTGATAAAGCTTCGCGGGGCACTACCATTATCCTGCATTTAAAAGCCGATCAATCCGAGTTTGCCGATGACTGGCGTGTAAAAAGTGTGGTTAAAAAATACTCTGACCACATTGCCATTCCGGTAAAAATGAAAGGTTATGTAGCCTCGGCTGCTGAAGGCGAAGAACAGAAAGAAGCGGAATTTGAAACCGTGAATGCCGCTACCGCTATGTGGACACGCAATAAAAGCGATGTTAGCGATGAGGAATACAAGGAGTTCTATAAGCATGTATCGCATGATTTTAGCGATCCGCTCATCTGGAGCCATAACCGTGTTGAAGGCAAACTGGAATACACCAGTTTGTTATATTTACCATCAAAAGCACCGTTTGATTTGTGGAATCGTGATGCAGTACGTGGTTTAAAACTGTATGTACAACGTACGTTCATTATGGATGATGCCGAGCAGTTTTTACCCATGTATATGCGTTTTGTAAAAGGTGTGGTGGATTCTAACGATTTATCCTTGAACGTCTCGCGTGAAATCCTGCAACAGGATCCTGCTGTAGACAGCATGAAATCGGCATTGACCAAGCGTGTTATCGATATGCTGGAAAAACTGGCACAAAAAGAGCCCGAAAAATACCAGCAATTCTGGGATGCGTTTGGGCAAGTGCTAAAAGAAGGTCCGGCGGAAGATTTTGCCAACAAGGAAAAAATTGCCAACCTGTTGCGCTTTGCTTCTACGGCATCTAACGATAAAACCCAGAACCAGTCATTGGCTCAATATGTTGAACGCATGAAAGAAGGTCAGGACAAGATTTATTACATCGCTGCTGAAAACTACACTACAGCCAAAAATAGCCCACATCTGGAAGTGTTCAAGAAAAAAGGCATTGAAGTATTGTTGCTGACTGACCGTGTCGATGAATGGTTAATGAGCCATCTGCAGGAGTTTGATGGCAAGCATTTCCAGGATGTCGGCCGTGGCCAGCTGGATTTGGGTAGTCTTGATACCGAAGACGAGAAAAAAGCGCAGGATGAACTCGCCAAAACCAATGAAGACCTGGTGAAGCGTGTCTCGGCTGCACTGGAAGGCAAGGTGCAGGAAGTACGTGTCACCTCACGTTTAACCGATTCACCAGCTTGTCTGGTAGTGGGTGAAATGGATATGGGTGCCCAAATGCGCCGTATCATGGAACAGGTGGGGCAAGCGATTCCAGACAGCAAGCCTGTCTTCGAATTGAATCCTGAGCATCCCTTGGTGAAAAAACTCGATATGGAAGCCAATGAAGACCGTTTTAATGATTTGTCAGAAATCCTGTTCGACCAGGCAACGTTGGCAGAGGGCGGCCAATTGGAAGATCCCGCAGCATATGTACAAAAATTGAACAAATTGCTTCTTGATTTGACCAATTAATCACCAATCCATACGGGCAGTTTTTGCTGCTCGTATGGTCTCCCCAAAATCCATTTTGTCGTGTTACAATCCCACTAATTCTTCACTTCAAAAGAGAGCATGAATGCACACACCTTGCCGTGTTGCCGTATTGGGCGGTGGAAGTTTCGGAACAGCCATAGCCAATTTAATTGCAGAGAATGAACACGATGTCTATTTGTGGTTGCGCAGTGAAGAACGCGCTGATGAAATCAATCAGCAACGTGTTAATAGACAATACCTTCCTGATTTAACCCTTAATGAACGGGTTAAGGCATCTATCGATTTATCTGAAGTGGTTGCTGGTGCAGAGTTTGTCTTTGTTGCAGTGCCGAGTGGTTCCTGCAGGGAAGTTGCCAAACTGTTGAGTAAAACCATCACTCCCAATACTGCACTGATCAGCTTAACCAAAGGTATTGAAGCAGAAACCTTTGACTTGATGAGCCAGGTTTTAGCCGAGGAGTTACCTGACCATCCATTGGGCGTAATGAGCGGACCTAATTTGGCCAAGGAAATCGCTGACCGTCAATTGACTGGTACGGTAATTGCCAGTAAAAACAAAAAGTTAGTGGAGGATGTTCAGAGGTTACTTCACTCAAAATCGTTCCGAGTCTATGCCAGTGAAGATATGTTTGGTGTAGAACTTGGGGGCGCACTGAAGAATTGTTATGCCATTATGTGTGGTATGGCAGCCGCCCTCGGATGCGGTCAAAATACCATTGCTATGCTAGTAACACGCAGTTTGGCTGAAATGAGCCGTTTTGCTGTAGAGTTGGGCGCTAATCCCATGACCTTTTTGGGGTTGTCGGGAGTTGGTGATTTGATTGTTACTTGTATGTCGCCATTGAGCAGAAATTACCGCGTAGGCTATGCTTTGGGAGAAGGTAAACCATTACAAAGTATTATTGATGAATTAGGACAAGTGGCAGAAGGTATTAACACCCTGCAAATTGTGAAAACAAGATCACAGCAATTGGGAATTTATATGCCATTAGTCAATGGTATGTATGACATTTTACATAACGGGAAAAGTATCGCAGAAGTGATAGATACCTTGATGTTGGCGGAACAGAATTCTGATGTAGAGTTTGCAGTTAAAGAATAATAATAAACTGATTAATTGCCGGTGTTTTTTTAAGGGGCTAATGTTGCATTTTTTACATTATTCAAGTGATCGTGTTTTAAACGTTGGGCTAAATAGTCTTTTGTTATCAATCATAGGTAGCGCCCAATAAATGCTCGAAAATTTTATCAATAAATTACTACGGGCGTGGGTGGCAGCTGCCGAGCGTTTCCCATTGGTTACCCTGATTGTTATCGGTTTACTCACTGTATTGGCATCGAAATATACTGCCGAACACTTTTCTATTAACTCTGATCTGGACAGGTTAATAAAACCCACCAAAATTATTGACTGGTATCAGGATGACAGAGAGTATCGTGATACATTTCCACAATACCAGCAAAAAGCCCTGGTGGTTGTTTCTGGCGTTTCTGCTGAAAAAACGTATATAACGGCTGAGGCTGTTTATAGGGCATTACAAGCCAGCAAGAAATTTGCTGATGTTTTTGCTCCGACATTTGATGAGTTTGCTAATTCACATGCCCTGTATGGCGCGCCGACAGAGGGCGTACGTTATATTGCTGACAATGTGCAAAGTAACTTGCCGGGATTGAGCCGTATTTACCAAAATCCCACCATACCTAATTTCCTGAACCATATGGAAAGCACATTTATTGAAAGCGCTGATCTCGAAGTGCTCACACCAGAATCCAAACACCAGTTTGAAATATTGACCAATGCATTGATTGCACTGAATCAGGGTAAATCACCATCACTTAACATGGTTAAAAAACTCATGCCACAGGATGATGGCAAAATCAGTTACCAGTTTATTTCCGTCAAGGATTTCCAGGATTTCTCTCAGGAGATGCCTTATAAAATTGCCATGGACAAAATTCACGCCGTTATAAAAACGGTAGATGTTGATGCCGATGTGCAGGTGCGTGTCACTGGCGAAGTTGCACTGGCGAATGATGATTTAACTGAAGGCATGGATGGAGTGCAAATTTCCGGCGCCATTTCAACGATATTAACCCTCATCATCCTGATGATAGGCATCGGATATGGCCGGCACTCGCTGATACTTAACGGCGGTATGTTTTTGATGCTGTTTGTAGGTATTGTATGGACGACTTTCTTTGCTTTGCTGGCGGTTGGCAGCTTTAGCTCATTATCAGTTATTTTTCTGGTGATGTTTTTCGGCTTGGGTGTGGAATATGCCATTCATTACACCTTGTGTGCCGAGCACCATATTTATAATAGTGAAAACACTGATTTTTCTCCTACAGTTGCCGCAGCAGGTGATGTCGGTATTCCGCTCATGTTATCGGCATTGAGTGCTGTTATAGGCTTCCTGTCTTTTTTACCCACTGCTTACGTCGGTTTGGCTGAATTAGGTAAAGTTTCTGCGATAGGTATGTCGATTGCTTTTATCATGACATTCACTTTTCTACCTGCATGGTACAAGGTAACTGGAGTTACCAGTGGCAAGATGCAGCCACGGAGGCTTACAGGTATTGGCGAGAGGTTTGGGCATTTCTTTAGTAGCCAATTAAGTTTTGCACCTAAAACAGTCATGTTCGTGATTACGTTGCTGGCGATGGGCTCTCTTTGGTACGCCAAGGATTTGCGTTTTAACTATAGTCATTTAGCTATGCGCAATAAAGCTTCTGAAGCTATAGTAACCTTGTCAGAAATACAAAAACATGATGTAAGCACGGATTACAGTATTTCTGTGATTACAGAGCATGATACAGATTTACAGGCTTTCAAAGAGACTTTATTGAAGCTGCCAAGTGTTGCAAAAGTTGAATTGCCTGGCGACCAGATTCCTTTATTTCAGGATGTTAAATACCAGTATATGCAGCCCATAGCACAGCAGTTAACCGCATTGGGCGATGAAGGCTCTAGTCAGCCGTTAGATAAAGAGGCAGCTAGAATCGCGATGGAGCAATTTCTAAAAACGATTCACGATAAAAAAACAGTTTTCCTCGATGAAGATCTTGAATTGGTTAATCAACTGGATGCGGCCTTGTCTAAAACCCTTGCGCAACCTCAGCACTGGTCGCTATTGCAGGATGTCATTGCATCAGGTATTTATGCCGATATCAACATGCTTAAGTCATGGTTTATGTCCAAGCCCTTTGGCTTGCAGGATTTGCCAGAATCCATAAAGGCGTGGTTTATGGCTAAAGATGGCAGATTGTTAGTCAAGGTCATTCCTGCGCTGGATATGTCAGATATCGTTCAAATGGACCAATTTATTGCAGAAGTTGACTCTGTTGCGCCGCATATTGCAGGACGAACTGTTATCGAGTGGGGCGTAGGGAATATGGTAATTGATGCCTTTAAGCAGGCTGCCACTATCACGTTTGTCGCAATTTTTATTTTGTTATGGCTTAATTTCCGCCATATCACAACAGTCATTCTGGTATTTTTACCATTAATTATAACGACCATTTTTATGTTTGCCATTATGAAGATGATTGGCCTGACGTTAAATATGGCAAATATCCTTGTTGTGCCAATGATTTTTGGTTTAGGGGTGGATATGGGTATCCATGTGGTTGATAGATATCACAAATGCCATAACGTTGAAGATATGGTGGTTTCCTATACGACAAGGTCAATCATTTTGGGTGGTATGACGACGGTATCGGCTTTTGTGGCTTTGTCGTTTAGCCCGCATAAAGGTGCAGCTTCCATTGGCATATTATTATCTATTTCCATGATGTTATTGCTACTGGTGACCTATATTGTGTTACCTGCTTTATTGGCGATATTCCAGGCGAAAAAATTTGAGCTGGTCCACTGATTAAACACTGTATTTATGCTATAGGGCCAATATATGCGATTGTTTGTTGTCAGGCATGGTGAGGCAGAACCAATCCAGCGTACTGATGCCGAGCGAGCACTGACCTCTAAAGGCATTGCAGATTCATTAGATTTAGGCAAGTTGTTAGCCTGTGAAACCTTGCAGTGGGATGCCATTATTGTGAGTCCATACCTGCGTGCCAGAGAAACCCTTGATAACATTCTGTTGAGTTTTCTAAATCATCCATCAATTATTGTTAATACATCTATTACTCCTGAAAATGCTGTTTCACAGGCTTTTGAAGCGTTATTGCCATTCGTTTATTGTAAAAATGTTTTGGTAGTCAGCCACATGCCATTGGTATCTTCTTTAGTTGCAAGTCTTGCCAGTGGTTCGCAACGGCAAGCCCTTAATTATCCAATGACCACAGCCAGTATGGCGGAAATTGACGTGGGTGTTTTATGCGAGGGTGGTGGAACTTTAATTCGATTAATCTCGCCCCCATACAATGCCTGATAATTATCTTGAAAGAGATTTTTATATTCGTGGATTACAAATTCGTGTGAAACATTGGCACGTTGATGCCCCCCATAAATTTATTGCGCTGCATGGCTGGCTGGATAACGCTGCAAGTTTTGATACATTGGCACCCTTGTTGCCGAACTGCTCGATAGTTGCTTGTGATTTCCCCGGTCAGGGATACAGTCAGAAAAGGCCTCCTTCTGCGACTTACCATTTGTGGGATGACCTGATTGATATTCTACAAATTGCAGATGCACTCGATTGGCAAACATTTGCTGTATTGGGACATTCACGTGGAGCTATGCTTGCCATTATGCTGGCTGCCAGTTTTCCGGAGCGGATTCAACAACTGATATTACTTGATGGATTATTGCCGCTTCCCGTTAGAGTTGAAGATGCCCCTATCCAATTGCGCCATTTTATTGATGATTATTCATCTTCCAGCAGTATACGATTTTTTGCTACCCAAAATGAAGCTGTTGCTTTACGCGCTAAAGTGGGTGGATTCCCGTTTTATATTGCCGAGCTTTTCGCTGAGCGACAATTACGGCACAGTGAACAAGGATGGTATTGGGATGTGGATGAACGCCTTAAATCGGCATCGGCCATGAAATTGACAGCGGATCATAATTTAGCATTTCTTGCAGCGATAAGTTGTCATGTATTGATAATATTGGCAGAGCAGGGTTTGGGTGCCAATTCTGATATGAAAAATGCACAAGCCAATTACCCGCAATTTATATGGCATAAATTATCCGGGCATCATCATTTACATATGGATATGCAGGCAGCGGAAGTGGCTTTGTTATGTCTAGAGCAATTACGTTAGCTTCAATTACTTTTTAATGCCATTGGTGAATTCGCCGGTTGAGCCCTCGGTTTTTGTTGCGGCGACTCTAAAACCTTCTTTTCCCATGATAGCCACATCAACTCCGTGCTTAAATCCTCACATACTACTGCGCGTAAATGCGGTTCTGCGCGCGGATCTTGTTTGCTCTCCCAAAAATTCTGGTTTTTAGGGGTGACCTTGATTTTCATCATCATTCAGGGTTTTCAAAAAATGGAAATCAACAGCAGCGGGTATTTTAAGAAGAGATTTGTGTGGAAATTAATAGTGCTCTATAAGAATCTATAGAGCATTTTCTGTTTCACTTTTCACTGTCAAATCGGTTTTTAGACTTTTTAATATCTATGACCTTAACGGTTGAGTCTATATTTTTCGAGTCTATAAAACCTATCATGGATGGATTTTTTGCAATCAGCTTTTTGATGTCTTCTTCATTGTCATGCCTTTGCGGAGGTTGGCCTTTACCGGTAAAAGTTTGAACTGACCAGTAGTGTTGCAATTCAATTTCAGATTTCTTGATGTATTTTTTGATGAAAGATTTCCGTATGTCACCTTTGGCCAATTCAATGGGAATGGCTTTTTGGTTATTGGGAAATTCATCCTGTTTGCCTAGAAAAATGAGTCGAACACTTTGCTCATCAAAGCTGGAATCATTAGATGGGTGAACAATAACTGCTACATCGGCTAAAACCGTATGATTTAAAAACAATGAAATGGCTAGAAAAGCAGGTTTTAAAATGACAACTAAAAATCGATATATTGATGGATTCATGATTTTATCCTTAAAAAACCAGGTCAAAGGCTATAGTGAGTAAAGTGGTGTCTCCAACAAAATCATAGTAGGCATTCTCCCTGAATTTATCGATCTGGAATTTTATATCACTGTTTGCATCAAAATCATACCTTAAGGTAACAGAGGTGTCTGTCCAGCGTTCAAGTTGATATATATTGTAATCGTTAGTTTTATCAGTATAACTTGAATGATTGATAAAATAGGTAAATTGATCATGGCGATAACCAACACCTATACTATTGGCAGGTGCATTGATATCCATGCCGCTGGCTTTGTTTTTACGTGTATTTTGGTTAAATTCAGAAAGAATAAACCAGTGTTCAAAATTGGCATTCAGCGCAAGACCAATGATTGACTGTTGGGTTTCTGGCTTGGAATAAGCAAGACTGTAAGGATGATCGGTAATAGAATTGTCTGATTCTATATAGGCAAGACGAGCGTTAAACCATTCATGATTCATGCTTAGGTATGAGCCTATAATATTTTCCCATTTAACATCTTGCGGAACATTATTATAAAGGCTTTGGTATCCCGAATTGCTAACTTCATCTTCACCACTATAAATACTGCCATTCACATCCC
>CAZTZY010000038.1:0-26497 GCA_964617765.1 uncultured Spongiibacteraceae bacterium | reverse complement strand
GCCAAAGTGATTGAACCCGGCTCGGATTTTTTCCATACGTTTGGCATGGCGAATTATTCCTATGCAGCGTATGGCGAACTGGTGTTTGCCGAAGTGTTTGCAGAACACCCTTATCTCAAGCCACAGTCGGATAGCATTGCCGAGTTATGGATACGCGGCATTATGTCTTTCCTGATGATGCCTGGCCCCCATCCCAAAACCCGCGAGGAACTAACGCAATTCATTAAACTCAGGCTGGTGCCGGGGTTGGGATTGCGGGGTTGAGATCAGTTGCTTCCTGAACATAAAATCAGGGAGTAGAATTGTTGGTGTTAGAGAGGAGTAGCATTTTCTTTTTATCATTCACCTGCAAGCGTATCCCGTCAATATTCCTTTCCAGTGTTGCCTGCCACAGGGGTTCCAGGCTATCGATTGCCATATGGCGCATTACATCGCGATATTCTTCATGATCACCCGCCTGTTTCAGTTGTTCGATCACCTTCGGGTCGCTGGCCTGGCTTTCAAAAAAGCTGAAGCTCATTACTGTCCATAACAACCCTTGTGCATGGTGTACGGCACGTTGTTCGTCTAGACCGGCATCTTGCATCAGTTGTGCGATGCGCTGGATTTTGCGCAGGGTGCTGGGCGATGTGCCGGCGAGGCCCATCAGTAGCATTAGTTCGGGGCGGTTTTTTATGGCCTGGCGAAAGTGTTGCATCCATTGTTTGATTTGTTCATCCCAAGGCAGTTTCGGGTTCAGGGCAATATCCATCGATTGCAGCGCATATTCGGCCAGGGCATCGAGCAGGGCTTCCTTGCTGGGGAAGTAGGTGTACAAATTGCCGGGCACGGTATTGAGGCGCTGGGCGAGCTGGCGTATGGATAAGTCGTTGCCCGTTTCGCGCAGCAGGTTGAGGGCTTCCTCGAGTATTATCGGCTGGCTGAGTTTGGCCTTGCGCCCTGATGGTTTGGGGCTTTTGGCGGTGATAGTGCTGTTAGTGGTCATCGGTGTTTTGGGCATTCGTGTTTCCGTATTTGACAAATGAACGATGTTTACTAATATAATGAACAGTGTTCATTAAGTATTGGTGCGAAGGGGCAATAATGCAAATAAAACATGATCTGCGCTTCCCTGAGTTGGGATTCTACACCTTGCCAGGCCATACACGCACGCCTGCCGATATGCTCGATGAAGTGCGCCGGGCAGAAGCACTGGGCATGGGTTCGGCATGGATATCCGAACGCTTTGATGTGAAAGAGGCCGCCGCACTTGCAGGTGCCGCAGGTGCGGTGACCAGCCAGCTGTTTATTGGCACGGGCGCTACCAATATCAATTCCCGCCATCCCTTGTTAACGGCTTCCATGGCTACTACTTTGCATCGCCTTACGCAGGGGCGTTTTGCGCTGGGTGTGGCGCGTGGTGTGGGTATACGTTACGACCTGATGGGCATGCCGAAAGTGACCAATACGCATTTACGCGATTTTGTCGATATCACCAAAAAGCTGTGGCGCGGCGAGCGGGTGAGTTACGACGGCGTGTTGGGCAAGTTCCCGTATTTACATATGAGTGACTGGATCAATGATGATATTCCCCTATTGTTTGTCGGCTTTGGCGAGAAAAGCCTGACGTTTGCCGGCAGCCTGTTTGATGGTGTTATTTTGCATACGTTTATTTCGGATGCTGCATTGGCGAAAGCGGTAAAGCTGATACGCGATGGCGCTGAAAAAGCCGGGCGTGACCCGATGAGTGTAAAAATCTGGAGTGTGTTGGCCACCGCCTGTGAACCTGATGAAGAAAAAACCTTGCGTTATATTGTGGCGCGCATGGCTACCTATATGCAGGCACCAGGCTACGGTGAATTGCTGGTGGCGCTGAATGAATGGGATATTGCTGTGCTGGAACGTTTTCGTGCCGATGAGGTTGTACGCAGTATGTTAGGTGGTATAGATAGCGTGGCCACGCTGGAGCAATTGCAGCATATACGCACGTTGATTCCACAAGAATGGTTGCCCGCTGCAGTGGGAACGGCAGAGCAATGTGCTGAACGCTTTAATGACCAGTTCAGGGCAGGAGCCGATGGCGTGATTATCCATGCCAGCAAGCCCGATGAATTTGCACCGGTGCTGGAAGCTTATCAGAAGATTCGTGAGCACCAGCGTTTTGTTGGAAGAACCAATAAACCCTGTTAAGTACATCAATTTAATTTTGCGAGAACAATTATGATTGAAAACTTCAAGCCTACACCCAGTTTATCCAACCATGCCGATGTTCGTGAGCGATTGCAGGAATGGTTGAATGAAAGCCTTTTTGCCGGTAAACATCTGGTGCTTTCCGATTTTGTTATTCCGGAAAATACCGGCATGTCGAACATTACCTTGATGCTGGATGCCCAATGGCAGGAAGATGGCCGTCAACATAATCAGTCTATGGTGGCGCGTTTGCAGGCGCAGGGCGAGAAGCTGGCCTTTCCGGCGTATGATTTGCCGATGCAATATGCGGTGATGCAGGCCATTGGCAATATTCCTGATATTCCGGTGCCGGCACTGGTGGCACTTGAAGATACAGGATCGGTGTTAGGCATGCCGTTTTATATCATGAAACTGACGAGTGGCTTGATTCCACCGGATATTCCACCGTATCACCTTGATGGCTGGATAGTTGCCAGCACGCCGGAAGAACGTACACGCCTGTGGTTCAGTGGTGTGGAAACTATGGCTAAAATACATGTACAACCGGTTACACAAGGGCCTTTGCTGGCTTTTATTGAGCAATATACATTCCCGCGCAACATCGCCGAACAATTGCAGTATTGGGAAGACTACATGCATTGGGGCCTGGAAGGTGCACACAATATTCATAGTGAAACGGCACTGGCCTGGCTAAAAGCCAATATGCCCAGCAATGAACCACAGCGTTTGTGTTGGGGGGATGCACGCATGGCCAATGTGATTTTTAACGAGGATAAAACTCGTGTGGCAGCCTTGCTGGATTGGGAAATGCTCACGCTGGGTAATCCTGTGCAAGATATCGCCTGGTGGATTTTTATGGATGAGTTGTTCAGTTTAGGGCTGGGTTGCCCGCGTCTGGAGGGATTTCCTTCGCGTGAAGAAACACTGCGTTTGTGGAGTGAGAAAACCGGTTTCAGTGTTGATCATGTGCATTATTACCTGGTGTTCAGTGGTTTGCGTATTTCCTTGATACTGGCGCGTATGTCGCTCGCCAAAGGCGATAACAGCATGGTGGCCGAAAGTTTTGCCAGCCAGTACATGATGAAAGTGTTGCAGGAAAACCACTGATGGAAATGAAAAACTGGAAACATGTGGATGTGCTTGAATTCGGTAGCCCGGAAAATTTACGGGTGATTGAAGAAACTGTATTGCCTGAACCCAAGACAGGGCAGATAAGGGTAAAAGTACTTACGGCAGGAACCGGTTTTACCGATACCATTATCCGCCAGGGGCAATATGTGGATGTAAAAGATAAACCGCCATTTACCCTGGGTTATGACTGGTTTGGTGTAGTGGATAAATTGGGAGAAGGTGTTAGTGATTTAAAGTTGGGCGATTTTGTGGCTGATATGCCGGTTATTGGCGGATATACCCAATACCTGTGTGTGGATGCCAGTCGTGTAGTGCCGTGTCCGGCTGGTTTGAATCCTGCTGAAGCGGTGTGCATGATTCTTTCATATACTACCGCCTATCAAATGCTGACGCGTGAATGTACTTTGCACAAAGGCGACAAGATACTGGTGCATGCCGCAGGCGGGGCAGTGGGTACGGCTATGCTGGAACTGGCGCGTATCATGGGTTTAACTGTGTACGGCACGGCATCGAAAGGCAAACATGCGCTGGTGCGGTCTTTGGGCGGTATACCGATTGATTATCGGCAGGAAGATTTTGTGGCAAGAACGCTGGCGCTGAGTGGCGGTGGTGTGCAGGCTGTTTTCGATACCATTGGTGGGAAAAACTTTTCACGTTCTTACCAATGTCTGGCCAAAGGCGGCAAGCTGGTGGGTTTTGGCGCACTGCAATTAACCACAGGGGAAGAAAAAGTTCCCTCACTGTTATGGGGTTTTTTTAAATTGCTGGTGTTATGGAAACTGATACCCGATGGCAAAAAGACCAGCTTCTATAATATCCACCATCGCCGCGATAAATTGCCTGATGAATTCAAGGCTGATGTCACTACATTGATGTTATGGTTGCAGCAAGGCAAACTCAAGCCTGTAATTGCGAACAAGGTATTGCTGGAGCAAGCCGTGGATGTACACAGGCAGATTGATAATGCCGAAATTGCCGGCAAAGTGGTGTTGATGTGCAATTAATACATAGGTCAGGTTTAAATCCGAAATGCTGTAAGTCAGGCATTATCGCGGTCAAGCCCGTTCCTACAAAATATTACACATCAATGTCGCCATTAATCGGTATTGTTACCGTAGCCCAGGCTTCAGTCTGACCTATCGGTGTAGGAGCGGGCTTGACCGCGATCTCGCCGGCCAATATGGCGTTATTTCTAAAAAGAGAACAATAATAACCAGGGGGAAATCATGCGTGCAGCCGTCGTTCAAAAATCCGGTGACCGGGTAGAAATCTGGACTGATCTGGATATACCCGTACCTCGCGCAGGCGAAGTGCGGGTACAGGTGAAATATTGTGGTTTGTGCCAATCCGATCTCACGGTGATTGATGGCGATTTCCCATTAACGCAACCCGCCGTGCCTGGTCATGAAGCGGCAGGTATTGTGGATGCCGTGGGGGCCGGAGTTACGCATTTACAAGCGGGCGATCACGTGGTGTTAACACCCGTCCCGCCGTGTGGCACTTGTTATTATTGCCAGCGCAATGATCACAGCCTGTGCGTGAATTCCATGGCGATATTGTCTAACCGATTGCTGGATGGCTCTACGCAACTTAGTCGATCGGGTAGTGATATCCTGCGCGGTTGTGGTGTGGGTGCGTTGGCAGAAACCATTGTGGTGCCAGCGACCGGCGCGGTAAAAATCCCCGAAGATATGCCCCTGGATTTAGCCTGCATATTGGGTTGTGCAGTACAAACCGGTGTGGGTGCTGTGCTGAATACCGCCAATGTGGAAGCAGGTGCTACGGTACTGGTCACAGGGCTGGGCGGTATTGGTATGTCGGTAGTGCAGGGCGCACGTATTGCCGGCGCCAGCATGATTATTGTTGCCGATATCAATCCTGAACGGCTGGAACTGGCGAAAAAATTCGGCGCCACCCATTGCATCAATCCGAAAACCGACGATTTGCCCGGTCTGTGTATGGGGCTGACTAACTGGATAGGTATGGATTACGTGTTTGAATGCGCAGGCAAGGCAGAATTGATAGAGCAGGGAATTCAGTGTTCACGCTCCGGAGGGATGACGGTTACCGTCGGTTCGCCCAAATTCGAACAACACTTGCAAATACAGCATGTGGTGCTGTTCGGCACCATGGGTAAAAAATTGTGTGGTTGCCTGCTGGGTAGCAGTAATTCCCTGTTTGAAATTCCGCGCCTGGTGCGTTTGTGGCAAAGCGGCCAGTTGAATCTGGAAGACATGATTACCGCACGCCGGCCGCTGGTAGAAATCAATGAAGGTTTTGCCGACCTGAAAAACGGCAATGGTATCCGTACTGTAATAGAGATTGGCGCATAAGCCGGGAGAACACCATGCAGGAATTTAAAAATAAAGTTGCCGTAGTCACCGGTGCTGGTAGTGGTATAGGCAGGGCGTTAGCACAGGAGGCCGCTGAGCGTGGCATGAATCTGGTGCTGGCTGATATTGAGCAGGCTGCACTCGATAAGGCGGCGGCTGAACTTGCCTCCACGGGCGTTAAAATCGTCAGTGTGGTGACTGATGTTTCGAACGCAGCATCAATGGAAAATCTTGCTGCCAAAACTTTCGATACATTCGGTGCTGTCCATGTATTGTTTAACAATGCCGGCGTGGGCGGTGGCGGTTGTATCTGGGAGCTTGATACCGATTACTGGGAATGGGTGTTGGGTGCCAACCTGTGGGGCGTTATCCACGGTGTTCGCCTGTTCACTAAATTCATGATCGGCCAGGGAGAAGGGCATATTGTGAATACCGCCTCAGTAGCCGGGTTAATGTCGGCACCGGGAACGGGGCCTTATACCGTGAGCAAACATGCGGTGGTTGCTTTATCGGAAGTGTTATCTGGCGAATTGCGCAATGCCAACAGTGCTGTGGGTGTTTCTGTATTATGCCCGTCGTTTGTGGATACCAAAATTTACCTGGCTGAACGCAATCGCCCATTGCCCGAAAGCAAGCGCAATGATCCTGCGTATATCGAAGAACAGAAAATGATTGGCGAACTGGCAGGTGAATTTTTCAAAACTACCTTGTCGCCAGAGCAAGTGGCCAAACAGGTGTTTACAGCCATTGAGGAAAACCGTTTTTATATCCTCACACATCCTGGTGTGAAAGAGCAGCTGGAAAAACGCATGGACCAGATTATGAATGATGGCAAACCGACAGTCACAGGGCCTGAGGAGTTTCCGTTTGCCTGAATGGTTATAAGATTTTATCCAAAGATTACAATAGAGGTGTCGATTGTAATGCGCTTACTCAGGAAACGCATTTTCAATCGTGCCTGACCCTATAGAACTATAGATATATTTATGATATTGAAGGCAACGGAAAGCATTTTATTCAATCTAACCTATTTTAACAGGTTACTCTATGATCACTGAAACAACCATTTTATCCAGATAGGTTTTCTGCTGTTTTTCATTGTCGCCTTTCAAACCGAAAAATCCATAGGAAATTATCTGGTGCATTAACCAGTGCACAGCGTCAGCAATACTTATGCCTTCTTTTAATACACGCCCCGCCGGGTTATCCGTCATATATTTTTCCAGCATGGTGGTAGTGATAACCGAAAAATATTCATGGGTTAAATGTGAAAAGGTTTCGACATTCTGTGCATCCATAATGATATTGTAACGAGGTTCATTTCTTATTTTGTTAATGACATCATAGAGGGAATCGGTAAAACTTTTCCGTGTAACTTTTTTCGTGCCAGCGGTTTTCTCGATAATATCGTTAGTGATTTCATGCATCAATTTCATCATCACTTCGGTAATCACTTCCTCCTTGCTGTCGAAATAGCGATAAATGGTGGCACGGTTATAGCCGACCTTTTCAGCCAGTTCTTCAAAACGGAATTTGCTAAATCCATTTTTTGCCATGAGTTCTATGGCAGCATCCACCATAACCTGTTTAACCTTGGCGTATTCCGGTGAGTCGGCTTTGGCTTTTCTGTTGTTGTTAATATGGTTGTTTTGTTTTTGTAACACGTTTTTTATATCCCCGATCGTTTTTCTTTTAAGCATTGATTTCATATTGTTGAAAAATCAATATTAGCTGTTGACACTAAAATACTACCGTACTACTCTGAATACAACATAAATATAAATTTGTTGTATGTAGGTAATAAATATGAGCGAATCCAGTATAGGTCAATGCCCATTCACCGGCGCGGCCAGTGCGGAACCCGTTATTGATCCGCGTTTGTCTGATCCGCGTTTGTCTGAACCCAAATGCCCGTTTTCTGAAGCAAGCCCTGGCACGGTTAAAGTGGGTAAAACGGATGCACCGCGTGTGCCTAAAATAAAATGTATACCTTTTGTTGGCCCTCTTAAGGAATTTACCGGCGATGTGATGCCGTTTTTAAACGAACAACGCAAGCAATATGGTGACGCGTTCCGTTTTCCTATTATGGGCCAGGATATGACCATACTGGCCGGTGATGATGCCATTGCGCTTTTGGAGCATGATGAGCTGCTAACCACGAAAGACAAAATGGAAACCTTGGTTAAAGCGGTAGGCAGTAGACTGCCCGGCACCTTTGATGGCCCTTTCCATAAACATTACAAGCGTATACAAACTGCCTGGCTTAATCGAAAACTTGAGCGTGAATGTCGGCCTGTTGTTGTTCAGGCTGTTAGCGACCATACCGCCAAGTGGAAGGCGGGTTATGTATTTGATCCTTTAATAGAAGCCCAGGCACAAACGGTGGATATATTGTCACGCGTTTTAAATGGCGAGAAATTCCCTTTTAACCATAAAGAATTGGCACTGGTTGTACGTACGTTAATTTTTGCCACTTACGGCCCTGCGCCTTTATGGCTTACGCTTAATATTCCTGGCTTCAAGAAGACGATGGCAAAATTTAACCAGAACTCGTTAAAGCTGGTGCGTAAAGTGCGTACAGACAGCGATTTTGCCGAGAAAACGCTGATGGGTCAGTATTTGAAATACGATGCAAAAGAGGATTTGGGTGGTGAATGGACGGATGAAGATTTAAAAGTGGTGCCCATGGCCGCCTATCTGGCAGGTTACGACACCGTTGCTTCTGCCGCTGCATTTATGAGTTACCAGTTGTTATCACATCCAGAGTGGCTGCAAAAAGTACGCGAAGAATACGTAGAGCTTTTGCGCGAGTATGGCGGTGATGTTGACCCCATGAAACAAAAAGTATTACGTGCATGCTTTATGGAAACCACGCGTATCCATCCTCCAGGTATTCTGGTGATTCGTACTGCCACCAAAGACTTCCAGTTCAAGGGCTATCAAATTCGTAAAGGTGAAAATATCATTGTACAAATAGCCTCTAACAATATGGATGAGGCTATTTATGGCCCTGATACTGACAAGTTCGACCCATCACGTTTCATGGGCGATGATCTAACGGCAAGAAAACGCGCATTATTAACCTTTGGTAGCGGTGCGCACCGTTGTTCTGGTTCCATGATTGGCCCACTGTTTTCACAAGAAATGGTGGCTAACTGGGTGAATTATTTTGACCTTGAACTGGTTGAAGGCCATGACCAGCCTAAAGTGGCCTGTTTGCCCTTCACGCAGCCTTTAAATTTAAGGATTCGTGTGAAAGGTACGCGTAAACCTTATTAACCTTAAGCGCACCCTTAGGCGTGATTCCGTAAGGAGAATAAGATGAGTGATTTCAAGAAGTATGAATGCAAGCTCTGCGGTTTTGTCTATGACGAGGAGTTCGGTTATCCGGATGATGGCATAGCGCCAGGTACAAAGTGGGAAGATGTACCTGACACCTGGACTTGTCCGGATTGCGATGTCACCAAGCTGGATTTCCGCATGGTACAAGTTTAACGGCCCAAATACATGCCTATACACATTGCCGCAACACCGATTGTCCATAACCAGAAAGCGATACGCACGGGCAGTATGGCTTTATCCAGCTCTTTATGCATTTGACTCAATTCAAATTTTTCAACACAAACTTATCAAGTATTTTTTCGAGTGTTTTCTGATCTGTCGGCATTTGAATATAGGAAAATATAATTCTGCCAATAAATGGTATTAATTCATCATAAGTAATATCGTTAGAAATTTCACCGTTTCTTTGGGCAAGATTGAAAGGCTCTTTTAAAATTGATTTCCAGCACTTATAAATTTGTTTTGAAGAGAAATAATATTGCTCGGTGTCGGAAGCGTTTTTGGCGCCTAATAATAATTGGTGGCCAGGCGCTTCAGGCCCTAATTTTATCGAATACAAAATGGTATTTTTTAATAATGTTTTGAAATCATCGCCGGTTTTGCTTAACTCTTTTTGCATCTGTACAAAAAATACTTCTGCCTGGTCATCGACAATGGCTTGCGTAATTAAGTGTTTCTTTTCGAAGTAGCGAAATACTGTCCGTCGTGAAATCTTCGCTTCAGTTGCAATATCATCAATGGTCGTGCTGGCAATGCCTTTTTCTGCATAGCAACGTTTAGCCGCCGATAAAATCTTGTCGCGCCCCCCTTCAGGTTCATCTTGTCGAGTTTGTGTTCCCCAGCGTTTTGATGTCACGAAGCCCCCTATTAATTGAACCGGAATTTTAGCATTCAAAACACATTTGAAAATATTTCATTTCCACTATGGCACTATTATTAAAATAATGCCATAGTATGGGCGAATCAGGATTAACTGCATGAATAATCCATGAGATGAAATTCTGCTTAACTAAATCGGGAGTGGAAAATGAATAATTTTGGTGGGATCAGGCAGGTAGCCTATCTGGTGGAAGATATTGAAGCGGCGATGGATAGCTGGATTAAAAAAGCGGGTTTAGGGCCGTTTGTGTGGTACAAAAATCTCACATTACAAATGGATTACAAGGGAGTTCCCAGTGAAGCACTATTGCAGGTGGCGATTGCCTATCGTGGAAATTTACAGATTGAATTGATTCAACAATGTAACGATGCACCGTCGCCTTACCGTGATTTTTTTCTCAATAAACGCATGGGCTTACATCATTTGGCGTATGTGACCGGGGATATAAGTGCATCGTTGGAACAAGCCAAAAAACAGGGTTATGAGGTGATTGCGACTATCAATCAAACCGTCGGTAATTATGCCTATTTTCAAGATCCTGCCATGCCTGAAGTGTTTTATGAATTTCTGGAATTGTCTCCGGGCATCGAAGCCTATTGGCAAGACTGTATAGAAAAAACCAGAATCTGGGATGGATCAAATCCTGTTACGATTTTTGATATGTCAGGAATGTAAAATGAATAACGCATCTAAAAAACCGCAGTTATTTGTTGTCACGGGTGCAGGTGGTGGAATTGGCCGTGCCTTGTGCGAAAACATATTGCAGGAAGGCCATCAAGTGGTAGCAACGGATATTCGTTCCGAAAGTTTATTGGTGATTGGGGAAAATCTGCAAGTAGAACAAAAAACACGTTTTAGTTACAAAGTGTTAGATGTGACGAATTATCAGGCAGTGGAAGCTGTGATGAATGACATTGCCGCAGAATTCGGTCGTATTGATTGCATTATAAATAATGCAGGCATAATGAGTTGTGGCTCACTGATCGATGCAGATATGGCGATTTGGCAACGGGTAATCAATATCAATTTGATGGGAGTCGTTTATGGATCCAAAGCGTGTGCAGAAATCATGATTAAACAAGGTTATGGCAAAATTGTGAATATTTCCTCTACTGCCGGGGTTACACCATTGCGTAATTCAACAGCGTATGCAGCTTCAAAACATGCGGTTGTCGGATTTACGCGCTCTCTTAAAGAAGATTTGAAAGCACATGGCATAAATGTAGTGTTAGTAATTCCAGGGTTAATCGATACAGGAATATTTGATAGGGCAGAAGATGATGGGCAGTTTAATAGTCGAACCATGATTGATAAAGTGCCAATTAAAAAATGTCCTCCCGATAAAGCAGCCCGTTTAATTTACAGGGGCATTAGCAATAATCAAAATGAAATAATATTCCCTTTGTTAAATCGCTGCATTATTACGCTTTACCGTTGGTTTCCCATCTTTATGACACGCTTGATTATGCATAATCAACATCACTAATTTTAATTAAACCAATTTTTATCAATGGAGTATTTTCATGTCAAGTTTACCCTATGTAGTTATCCCGGAAAGTGCGGTATCAGAATGGCACAACAAGGCTGACGTGTTAATTATTGGATTTGGTGCTGCAGGTGCTTCTGCAGCACTCGGCGCTAAAGAAAATAATGCGGATGTTTTGGTGTTGGAACGCGGTAGTGGCATTAGTGGAACCACTACAGTAGCAACAGGGCATTTTTATTTGGGGGGAGGGACGCGCCCGCAACTCGTCAATGGCATCGAAGACAGCAGTGACGAAATGTACAAGTATTTAATGGCCAATACCCCTGCACCAGAAGAAGATAAAATACGTTTATATTGTGATGAAAGTGTAAGTCATTTTAATTGGTTAACTGCGCAAGGTGTGCCTTTCAATGATGGATTCTATAAACATAAACATTATGAGCAGCCTACTGATGAATGTTTGATTTGGTCTGGCAATGAGAAGGTATGGCCTATCAGCGAAAAAGCGAAACCTGCACCCCGCGGACATAAAGTAGAAAAAGTTGGCAGTGAAGGTGGTAGTTTGGTGATGAAACATCTCACTGCCAAGGCAGAATCGTTAGGTGTGCGTTTTCAATTTGATGCCAATGTAAAACATCTTGTGATGAATGCCGGGGGCGTTGTGGTTGGTGTGTCCTATACTTACTTTGGAGAAGAGCGCTTTGTCAAAGCCAATAAAGGAGTAATTTTAGCGGCGGGTGGATTTGCCATGAATAAATCGATGCTGAAAGAATTTTGTCCTCGGTTGGCGCATAACGGCATTTATAAACAAGGCAATCCCAACGATGATGGCGCTGCCATTAATATGGGAGTTGCCGCAGGAGGCGAAGCCATTCATATGGAGGGTTGTTTGGTCACAGCACCCTTTTATCCACCGGAAAACCTGTTGAAAGCTATCCTGGTGAATAAACATGGCAAGCGTTTTATCAACGAGGATTCCTATCATGCCCGCAGTGCATCTGCTTGTCTGGATCAAGAAGATCAGGAAGTGTATTTGATTTGTGATAATGCGATTTTTGAGCGTCCGGAATTAGGTTTGCAAACACTCATTGATGCCTGGGAAACAGTGAAAGATATGGAAAAAGGGTTAGGTTTGCCAGAAGGAAATTTGCAAAAAACCATGGCGGATTACAACTTTCACGCTGCAGAGGGAGAAGACCCGGAGCAGCATAAATACCATGACTGGGTTCAACCTTTAAATAATCCGCCATACGCAGCTTTCCAGTGTACTTTAGGCAAAGGTATCTATGTTGGTTTTACCCTGGGTGGATTACGCGTGTCCAAGTATGGTGAAGTGTTAGATAGCAATGCCCATACTCCGGTCAAAGGGCTTTATGCTGCGGGTGCTTGTGCTTCCAATATTGCTCAAGATGGGGCCGGATATTCCAGTGGAACCTGCTTAGGAGAATCTACATTTTTTGGGCGTAAAGCAGGGCTGCATGCTACAAAAGTCAGATAAGGAACCTCTGAATAACTCCTTTTTGTCATTCTGAACGCAGTGAAGAATCTTTTTATCAAATAGTTAGATTTCTCACTTCGTTCGAAATGACAGTTATTCAGAGGTTCCTTAAGGGTAAAGTGGATGACAATATGCCAATCCAAGGTTTAAGGAATAGATTCATCGTCCATTTGTTAAAGCGCCAATAAATCAACGCAAATACATGCCTATGCACATTGCGGCAACACCGATTGTCCATAACCAGAAAGCGATACGCACGGGCAGTATGGCTTTATGCAATTCCATATACTGGCTGATAATAAGTTGCACTTTCACGAACGCCAGCAACAATAACAGGGCGCCTATGGTTTTTGGTTCCAGCTTCATTGAATAAAGTAATAGCCATGAAGTGAGGGTAAGCGCCAGCAGTATAACCAGTGTGATAATGGGTTTGTCTTTGAGTAAGCTAAACATAGTCAAGGCGCCAGATAGATAAATGAGAACAGTACAACCCAAAGCAGGTCAACCATATGCCAGTATATTCCGCTGTTTTCGATAAAACGTGAATGGCTATTGAGGTTTTGCCCTGTTTTGGCAAAGTGCAGGGCATACGCTAGCAAGCACAGCCCGGTGATAACGTGCATCATGTGCAGGGCCGTGAAGGCAAAATAATCGCGGTAAAACTCGTTGCTGGCAACGTGATAACCGGCTGAGAATTTTTCGTTGTATTCGGATAATTTAATCACCAGAAATGCACATCCTGATGCCATGGTCAGTTTTAAGTAGCGAGAATAAACAGCAGCGTTAGAAAGCCTGGCAGCTTGCACGGCTTTGACCATAAAGAAGGAACTGACCAGAAGGATGAGCGTGTTCAGGCCGCCAAGCTCTGTATTCAATGTTGCCTGCCCTTGAATGAATTGCTCGGCATGCAGCGATTTATCGCGGGCAAACACCCAGAAGTACATCGCGAAAATGCACATGTCGGCAAGAATGAACAACCACATGCCGGTTTCTGCCGGCGGAGTTACTGATTGGTTTTCCTGTGTTATCTGAGTGTGTTGATTCATGACGATACTCCATCGAGAGGACTCTCGAGAGGGTGTTTCTTAAAGACAATGTTCCTGATAACCAACAATGAAACCAGGATAATCCAGAATATCGGGCTGAAGAATGCTACCCAGAACGAAAACAACCCATCCCATGCAAAAGGCCCCGAGGTAGTATAAAACGGCACCAGGGGCGTGTAGACCATACCAATGGCTACCCATAACGCCAGAAAGCTCATCCAGCGGGGCAGGAACGGTTGCGGGCGTTTGTCCCTTAATCCGCACACGCCAACGCAGATCAACTGGAAGGCAAAGCCCCAGGAAGGTGTTGCCCACATGATCCAGCCAAGATCATGCAGCAAGGCAATCAAGTCGGGTGAGCGGTCAATACGGAATGCGGCAGCCAGCCAGATGAAGTTGGGGAAGGCGGTGAACAGCACGGTGACAACAGCACACAAAGCCTGCATCACTGCAAAGAACGGGAACCCTTCTTCAGACTCTGCCAGAAAAACCGAACCAATCACGCAGAGCGGAAGCATGAAGCCGGTACCTACCAGTGCCATGGTCAAGCCGGTAATAATGGAAGTGTGGTTATCACGGTAAAACGTTGCAACCTCTGCCACGCTAAGGCTGGGTGAAGGGGGCGGTAAAAATTCCGCAATCACGAACATACCTACAACGTACAACAGTGTTGTCATGGCCATGGAGATGGCAGCAACGATAATCAGGGGGGGTCTATTGGTCATGGATTACCGGTTTCCTGTAATGGAGTAGTCGAAGTGTCTTCCCATGTGTGATCTGGTTTTTATGCGCATTTAACGAACATTAAGATAAATCACTTTCACTATCTTTGCCTGGATGAGTGAATATTCTTATTGTTGTTTCAACCAATGTAGGAAAATAATCAGCACTATTCAAGCAATATCAATTTACGGTATGCGATTCGAGTTGGTGTTGGTGGTGCTAAGTGGTAATGCGATTCGATGAACAATTACTTATTATGCCGGTGTAGCCAATACGTAAAAAACGGTTTTAAATCCTGAAGGTGGGTATTTGAAGCTAAATTTCATTGTTTGGTTAGTATGAAATCTGCACAACGTTCACCTACCATAATCGCACAGGCGTTGGTATTTCCAGAGATTAATGTAGGAAATACCGATGCATCGGCAATGCGCAATTTTTTCACGCCATGCACTTTAAGTTGTTGGTCAACTACCGCCATATCATCATTGCCCATTTTGCAGGTGCCAACCGGGTGATAAACGGTTTGTGCCGTGTTTTTTACGAATTCCAGAATCTCTTCATTCGTTTGCACTTGTGAACCTGGAATGGTTTCTTCCATACGGTAAGGATCAAACGATTTCCCCTGATAAATTTTGCGCTGTATTTTCACGGCCTCGATCATGCGGCGTTTATCTTCTTCCGTGGATAGAAAATTAAACTGGATCACAGGTGCTTGTTGGGCATCGCTTGAATGGATATGTACGCTGCCACGGCTTTCCGGGCGCAGGAAACAACACGTTGATGTAACAGAAGGGAATTCAGGGTTCTGCGGGCCGTCTTCGGTCATTTCTCCGCCAGCCGGGGCAAAATGAATCTGGTAGCTTGGCCTGTCGTCACCTTCGCCTTTCAGGAATGCGCCAACTTCAGCAGCAGGCATCGTCATAAGTCCTGTGTTAGAAGTGAGGTATTTAAACAGGTGTTTGATGAGCGGCAAAGGCTTGGCATCTTCAATCATGGTGCGGGCATTTTTAACGCGATTGGCAATATTCACCGTCAAATGTTCTTGCAGGTTTTCTCCCACACCTTTGAGATCGACGACACATTCAATGCCCAGGGCATTGAGCCGTTGTTTGTCACCAATGCCGGAAAGCTCCAGTAATTGCGGGCTGTTGAATGCACCCAGACTGAGAATTACTTCCTTGTTGCAGACCACGGTTTGCTCTTGCTGCTTTTTATCGAGATAGACAATGCCTTTGGCTTCGTGGTTTTCGATGAGGATTTTTTTGGCGTGGGCACGGCTGATTATAGTGAGGTTATTACGGTTTTTTGCGGGCTTCAAAAACGCTTGTGCTGTGCTGTGGCGTTTGCCATTGTGTTGGGTAACGTGATAGCGGCCTATACCTTCTTGTGATTCACCATTAAAGTCATCGTTGCGTGGGTAACCCATGTCTACCGCTGCATCCATATAACGATGGGAAATATCAAGCGAGTAGCGAATTTCAGCCACATCTAACAATCCATCTTTACCGTGGTAATGGTTGTCTAGAGAATCTATTTGGCAGCGTTCAGATTTTTTAAAAAAGGGCAGTACGTGTTGGAAGCTCCATAGATCATTGCCGAGTTCTGACCAGTGATCATAGTCTTCTTTTTGGCCGCGGATATACACCATGCCATTGGTAGAGCTGCAACCACCAAACACTTTACCGCGCGGGGAATAGAGCTTGCGGTTATTCATGTGGGGTTCAGGGGCTGAATAGTTAATCCAGTTAACGCTTTTGTCGTTATAGAGTTGTGTCCAGCCTGCCGGCATGTGGATCATAGGATGAATATCTTTGCCGCCCGCCTCAAGCAATAAAACCTGATTGTCAGGGTTCTCGGAGAGTCGGTAAGCCAATGTACATCCGGCGGAACCTGCACCGACAATGATGTAGTCATAAATGGTTGGCATGCTTATTGTGCCTCGAGTAATTTTTTATATTTATTTAACCACGATTGCAGAACGATGCCAGTAAAGAATTTGGAAACAGGGGCGAATATTCTAAAAATGCCTGTCATTTGCATGGCAACCGTCCACGTTAATCGGGTAATGCCATTGCCTAAATCTTCGATAAGGTAATCTTCTGCAAAAGATTCCATACAGGGAATATTGGATTCTGTCACATAAAAAGCGACATGTTGATTTTCTTGCCAATGAAAGAAGAGTTCTTTAACGGTTAAGCCGCCTAACATAGATACTGTGCGAGTGCTATTTAAGCCATAAGGTTTTTTACAGGTCCAATCCACGTTGGTAATGGCAAAAGCCCATTCCGTCCAGATGGTGGTGCCGCGAATAGTTTCCATCAATAATTCCTGGGTGCACTTGGCCTCAATGACAGAAGTAACGCTGAGATTGGCTGTCTTAAAAAAATTTAAATTAACCGGTTTTAACGGGCGAAATTTCATATTCTCAATATCCTTAGTTTAATTACACGGATTTTTCCAAATCATACAACCGCATCGCTTCATTTTTCGCCCAGCGATAATCGGCCTTGCCACTTGGTGCACGTTTTATCATTTCGATGAAGTACACACGGCGCGGTAATTTATAACGGGCTATATGGGTTTTACAGGCTTCGTGAATGCTTTCTAAGCTAGGTTCTGCTGCGCCTTTTTTTAATTGTATCAGGGCGGTGACACAGCTACCAAAACGTTCGTCGGGTGTGGCGGCCACCAGCGTGTCGTACACATCGGGATGGGCCTTGATGGCCATTTCCACTTCTTCAGGATAGATTTTTTCGCCGCCGGAATTAATGCATTGTGAGCCACGACCCAGCATGGTGATGGTGCCATCAGCATTGTGGCGGGCCATATCGCCCGGGATGGTATAACGAATGCCATCAGGTGCTGTAATAAAGGTTTCGGCAGATTTTTTCGGGTCTTTGTAATATTCAATCGGCACATAACCGCCCTTGGCCAATACGCCGATGCGTTCATCACCCGCAGGAATCAGCTTGTGATTTTCATCGAGCACCACCACGTTTTTGGCAGGAGTTACGCGTGGGCCGCCGGCATTGGTTTCGGCCTGACCTTTCTGGTGTACGGTAGTGCCGGTGAAGCCGCTTTCGGAAGAGCCGATGTTGTCGGTGATAAAGATATTGGGAAAGGTTTCGGCGTATTTGTCTTTTAATGAAGGCGAGAATATGGCCGATGTGCTGGCAAAGGCAAACAAGGTAGCCGGGTTGTAGCGGCTGCCATCGGGTTTGCCTTCTTCGTAGGCGTCCATCAGCGGTTTGGCCATGGCATCGCCGGTAACCATTAATACATTCACGCTTTCTTTTTCAATTTGTTGCCATACTTCGTGGGCATCAAACGATTTTTTGGATAACAGCACCACTGTGCCGCCTTCAAACAGGGCACGCAATATGCCCCATTGAGCCGCGCCGTGCATCAAGGGTGCCATGTTCAGTGAACGCGGGCTGAAAAATGCCGCGTTAAGGCAGCGGTCGGCCATGATTTCGGGGGATTCAATCGGTTGTTGCGTGTTCATTTCAATGCCGCCACCAAATATCATTACCGCATCGCCTTGTTTCCACACTACCCCCTTGGGGAAACCGGTAGTACCGCCGGTGTAGATCACATAATGGTCATCGGCGCTGCGGGCAGGGAAGGTGACATCGGCATTGCACTGGCAAGCCTGTGTATAGCTGATGCTGCCTTTTACTTCCTGGGCATCGGCAACGGCATTCTGGTTGTCGAGATAAATGAAGTGTTTCAGCAAAGGCAGTTGATCGCGTACGGCGTTGATCTTGTCGGAAAATTCATTGTCGTAAACCACGGCCTTGATATCCGCATCTTTCAGTAAATAAAGTAATTCATCTTCTACATAACGGTAGTTGATGTTGATGGGCACAGCACCAATCTTGTAACAGCCGAGCATCACTTCTATCCACTCAATACTGTTGTAGGCATAAATGCCGACATGATCACCTTTACCCAGGCCCTGGCTGAGTAAATAACGGGCAAACTGCCGTGACCGTTCATCAAAATGTTTATAGGTGGCGCGTTGGCTGCCGAAAATGACGGCTTCTTTATCAGGGACGTTTTTTGCTACGCGTTCTACCAGGTCTGCTACATTGAATTCCATAATATCCTCTGAGTGTCATACGCCTTTTGCAGGCGCTGTCATTATTAAGCTGTTTATTTTTTTTATGCGTTAGCCAAATATTGTGCTGCCAGCCTGTCAGCGATATTCACCAGATGCGTGCGTGAATTGCCCAGGCTGAGTTCTAGTTGTTTGGCCCACAGGCAGTAACGGAACAGGTGATAATCGCGGTCGATGCCGGTACCACCGTGAACGTGCTGCGACGTTTGGCTGACACGATGCATCACATCGCCACACCAGACTTTGGCCATCGACAGGGTTTCGCTGTTCATATCGCCCTGGTTGATATCACTGGCAGCTTTCAGGGTGATGATTTTCAGGCATTCCGTATCAATATAAGCGTTAGCCAGGCGATGCGCCACAGACTGGAAGGTGGCAATCGCCACACCAAACTGTTCACGCTGGCTGGTGTAATCGGCAGAGATGCGTGTCATCTTTTCGGCGATGCCGGCAGCCATGCTGCAATAGGCAATGGTGGTCATGGCGATTGAGGTTTGCATCAATTGTTGTGCAGCATCACCCTGGGTAATTTCGTCGGCCTGAACGTTGTCAAAGCGTAAATGCGATTGCGGTTCGTTGCTGGTGCAATACTGGGTGGTGATGGTAAGGCCGGGGGCATCGAGGCTAACCAGGCCTACCCACAGTTCATTGTTGTATACAGCGCTCACCATGACTTTGCTGCTGTCGGCGGCATAAGGCACACAATGTTTTTCGCCGTTGAGCAAATACACATCACCTTTTTTAATAACGGTGGTTTTGGGTGCCAGCGGGTTTTCATTGCCGGGTTCTATCATGGCGGTAGTGATCAGTGTTTCGCCACTGACAACGGCTTCCAGTGCTTTTGCCACTATCGCGTTGGTCTGGAAGGGCAGCAAAGGTAGCGCAGTAGAAACGATACAGGGAATATAGGGAATGGAGACCACGGTTTTGCCGAGCGCTTCGGCCACTAATGATGCGGCCATATAATCCATACCCATGCCACCCAGTGATTCCGGTAGGGATGCGGCATGAATGCCGGTTTCTACCATTTTTTGCCAGATTTCGCGGTCGAAATACGGGCCATGTTTTTCAAGCTTTTTCAGGCGCTCGGGAGTGGAAAAATCGGCAAGCAGAGTGGTTGCCAGGTTCTTGATTTCGTTGTGCATTTCGGAAGTGGAAAAATCCATGGTCTGTTCCTCTTGATTCTGGCAGTTATTTAGCAGCGCGTGGCAGCCATAAACCGGCTGCTGCGATAATTTCACGTTGAATTTCATTGGTGCCACCACCAAACGTTAATACTGAGCCAACGCGGTAACGGTGTTCGAGTTTGCCTTTCAGGATGGCGCCGGGCGAATTCTGGTTCAGCGTGCCGGCTTGCCCCATTACTTCGAGCAGGCGGCGATAGGTTTCCACAAAAAACTCACTGCCATACACTTTGGCAGCCGAAGAATCGGCCATCTCCGGGTTGCCGGTTTGCATCACCCAGGCCTGTTTCCAGCACAGCAGTTTCAGTGTTTCGAGTTCGGTGGCAATGCGTGCCAGGTTTTCTTTTATCCACGGTGTCTGGATCAATGGTTGCCCGCTGCTATCGGCGGTTTCTGCGCACCACTGGCACACTTTTTCAAACAGGCCACCGAGCATGCCGGGGTTTACAATCGACAAGCGTTCGCGGTTAAGCTGGCCTGTTATCAGCTTCCAGCCGCCATCGATTTCGCCAATGCGGTATTTGTCAGGTACTCGAACATCCTGATAGTAGGTGACATTGGTGCGCACACCGAGCGTATGGATAGGGGTTAAGGAGAATCCTTCAAAACTGGTGGGCACCATGAAGATAGTGATGCCTTTGTGTTTTTTAATAGCAGGATCTTGATTGGTGCGTGCTGCCAGCCAGATATAATCGGCAAATTGGCCAAGGCTGGTCCAGACTTTCTGGCCGTTAATGATCCAGTCGCCATTGGCATCACGATCAGCACGGGTTTTCAGGCTGGCCAGATCAGTGCCGGCGTTAGGTTCGGAATAACCGACTGATATAATCACTTTGCCCTTGAGGATTTCTTTTACCACGGTTTCCTGGATATAGTCAGAACCGTTTTGGGCGAGCATAGGCCCTACAGTATCGACAGTGAGGAATGGGTAAGGAAAACCTGATGACATAAGTTCTTCTGTAAAAATATGTTGTTCAATGGGGCCAATACCCTGACCGCCTAGCTCAACCGGCCAGCCGAGGCCTAGCCAGCCATCCTTGCCCATTTTTAACATGCGTTCCTTAAATATCGGCCCGCCACCTTCCAATAGGTTGTTATCGCGCATTTCGGCCAGCAAGTCGTCAGTAACAATGGTTTTCATATAGGCAGAGATTTTATCTTTCAGTGCCTGTTGTTCTGCGGTGTATGAAATGTTCATCAATAGAGCCCTTGGTTGAATGAATGATGACAATTGACGCGTTGTATTTTCTGGAGCCTGCCTGATTGTTTGGCGTCTGGTCGCAATCAGGTGTTAAAAGGTGTTAATGCTGCAATCTCAAATAAACTGTAAGCCTTGAAGTATCGTCGGGTTTCAGGATATTTCCAGTGTCGTTTTTTATCAGTAAATCAATTATTGCTTGCAATTGCGTATATGATGCTGTAGAAATATACTACAGTATATCTCACTATTGCAATGTATTTCATCGAAGGCGCTTTTAGCCTGATGGCAAAGAGAGAATGTGTAGCACAACAGAATTAATCGACTTGATAAAATGAGGATAATCATGAAAGCGTTGGCTCCAAATACCCCGGTTATTATTGGCGTAGGTTTTTGTCAGAATCATGCGGAAAATCCAATGGATTGCCCGGAGCCTTATCAATTAATGGTAGTGGCCATCCGTGATGCTGCAAAAGATGCAGGCTCGGAAAAAGTACTGGCAGAGCTGGATTCTATTTCTGTAGAACAGGGTATGTGGCAATACAAGAATCCAGGCAAGCTGATTGCTGATGCCATTGGCAACACTAAAGCCAAAAGTATATTGGCTGATTTGGGTGTGTTGCAGTTAAACCCGCTGTTTGATTTGCTGGAAGCGATTAAAGCCGGCAAGCAAAGTATCGGTGTAGTTACCGGTGGTGAGGCCAAATTCCGCGAGTTGCGCGCCAAAATCACGGGTGTTGCAGTCAGTAATACGGTGCAAGGTGATGATACACCTGCGCCCGATATTTATTACCCCACACCTGACCCGTTTGCTACACAGGTGGAATCGGATTCCGGTATTTTTATGCCCGGTGAATTGTTTGCGGTGATTGAATCGGCTTTGCGTCATCACCAGGGTTTGGGGGTTGAAGAACATCGGGATATGTTAGGTGAGCTTTATCATAACTTCAGTGAAATTGCGTCAAAAAATCCCCATGCCTGGAGCCAGGAAGTGGTTCCTGCAGAAGAAATTCGTAACGCGGTGGGTAAAAACACCATGTTGAATTTCCCGTATACCAAAAAACATAACAGCCAGTGGAATGTGAACCAGGCTGTGGCCATTATTGTATCGTCTTACGAAAAAGCCAAAGCGTTAGGCCTGGATGAAAGCCACTTTATTTATCCTGTGGCGGCGGTGCAATCCCGTCATGTGGTATGCCTCGCAGAACAAAAAACCTTATATAGCCATTTGGGTACCGTGATGGCGGGTGAGCGTGCTTATCAGTTGGCAGGTATTACCCATAACGATATCAATGCAGCTGATCTATACAGTTGTTTCCCTTCAGCAGTGCAATCATTTGCGCTGGATTTGAAACTGCAAGGCGTTTGCCCATGGTCGGTAACAGGCTCTATGGCATTTGCGGGCGGGCCTTATAATCATGGAGCGCTGGATGGTGTGGCAAGAATGGTGGAAGTGTTGCGCGTTGGCGATAAACAGGAAAAACGAGTAGGTTTAACCTCGAACCTGAGTGGTATATTTGGCAAGCAAGCCGTGGCGTTGTTTTCCAATCAGCCGAATGATAAAGGTTATTGTTTTGAAGATATTACGGAAGTGGTTAAAGCGAAGGATATTCCGGTTCCCAGTACCGGAGATTATTTAGGCGAGGCTACGGTGGTGGGTTATACCGTAACCTACAACAAAGACGAAGTGTCACACGGTTTTGTCTATTGTGATACCCCTGACGGCAAGCGTACTGTGGCAAAAACACATGAAAAAGCCGTGCTGGAATTGATGACCAAAGAAGAGTTTGTCGGCAAAAAGGTGACTATTTTACCGAATAGATTATTTGGCTATAACGCATAAGTGCGAAAAGGAAAATACCATGAATGTACTTGATTTAAGTAATCCGTCTGACAGAAATCTTGGGCGTATTTTATATTTGCAAGCCCAGCAAGTGCCGAATGACCCTTGTTATCTGGTGGGTGATCGTACTTACACCTTTGCTGAAGTGAATAGTATTGTTAATCGTTACGCTGCTGGATTAAGTAGGTTGGGTGTTACTAAAGGTGATCGAGTTGTCATTTTTATGCGCAGTTGTGTGGAGTTTATTTTTGCTTCATTTGCCGCCAATAAACTCGGTGCAATATGGGTGCCGGTGAATGGTGACTATAAAGGTATCTGGTTGGCTGAGGCGATTAAGGAAAGTAAGGGCAAGGTGTTAGTTACCGATACCGATAAATTTCCGCGAGTTGCAGAAGCCTTGCCTCAAGGCGGGTATGGCAGTTTAGTGGTTAAAGTACTTGAGTCGGCACAGTTGCCAGATGGCGGAATTGATCTTGCCAGTTTTTCTACATTGTCTGATGCAGAACCTGCGGATGCAGGTATTCAATATGGCGATACGTCTTCCATTTTATGGACTTCGGGTACAACGGGTAAATCCAAGGGTGTATTGCAACCGCATAATGTGTGGATTAATGCCGTAGAGAATATCCACCGTTATTTTGACACGCAACATGGCGACGTGGTGTATAACTGTCTGCCGCTCTATAACACCGGTGCCTGGGTGACGAGTGTGTATCGTGCCCTGGTGGTCGGCATTGCCTGTGCCATTGACGAGAATTTTTCCGCATCGGATTTCTGGAATCGGATTGCTTTTTATAAGGCGACTGAAACCACCACGCTGGGTGCCATGCATATGTTTCTGTGGAACTTCCCTGAAACAGACAATGATGCAAACAATACGCTGCGTGTTGCTAACGTTATTCCATTGCCGCCAAAAATGGTCAAGCCTTTTATGCAGCGTTTTGGTTTGCAAAAAGTGCAGAAAGGTTATGGTCAAAGTGAAGCGGCCAGCATTATGCAATGCCTTGAAGATGGTGTGAAAGAATGGAAACCGAATTGCCTGGGCAAAGTATCGCCAGGCATTGAATTGACTATTCGCAATGAAGAAGGCAATGAATGTGCACCGGGTGAAGCGGGTGAGTTCTGCATCAAACCGCTACAACCTTTCGTATTGTTTAACGGTTATTTCGAGAATCCGGAAGCGACCAAAAAATCCTATTATGGCGAATGGTATCGCACTGGTGATCTCGGTATGCGTGATGCGGATGGTGACTTCTATTTCCTCGATAGAAAAAGCGATTATATTCGTGATAAAGGCCGCAATATTTCTTCATTGCAGGTTGAGGCAGCAGTTATGCAGCATCCTGCGGTTGCTGCTGTCGCGTGTTTTGGCATTCCTTCCGAGCATATCGAGAATGAAACCGAAGTTAAAATTGATGTCATTGTAAAAGAAGGTAAAGCCGTTACAGCGGATGAGTTGGCGCATTTTGTGAATGACAATGCCCCTTACTTTTTTGTGCCGCGCTATATCGAATTTGTTAAAGAGTTGCCTTACACGCCGACCAACAAAGTGCAGAAATTCAAACTGCGCGAAAAAGGTTTGACCGGCAATGTATGGGACAGAACAAAAACCGATTTTAAATTGCAAAAGTAAATCACACTTACTTAATAAAAATGTCGCGCGCCTAGTCTCCCCTGCATAGTAGGGGAGATGTCGCGTAGCGACAGAGGGGTTAAAACCGACCCCTCCGGCACTACGTGCCACCTCCCCTATTTCATAGGGGAGGCTCAAGTAAGCGCCATTAATTGCTAAATAAGATTATTTAATAGTAACCAGAGGAAAATCCCATGAAAAAAGAACTAGATATCAGCACCCCGAATTGCACCATAGAACAGGATGGTCATGTACTGATTGTTACGCTGAATCGTCCGGAAGCCAAAAATGCGCTGAGCGGCCAAATGATCGTCGGCATGTACCGCGCCTGGCGTCGCCTGGATGAAGACAAGGAATTGTATTGCGCCATTTTAACAGGCAAGGGCGATACCTTTTGTGCCGGTATGGATTTAAAAACCGGTACTGAAGGCGGTGCCGATAAAGACGATATCGCAACCCTGATGAAAGATATTCCCGATTTGCACTGGCAGGCCTTGCTGCGTCACAACCAGCCAACCAAGCCAGTGATTTTGGCGGTAGAAGGTTATGCATTGGCGGGTGGTACAGAGATATTGCAAGGTACTGATATTCGCGTGGCAGCTGAAGATGCTGTGTTCGGTGTGACAGAATGCAAACGTGGCCTGTTTCCATTAGGTGGTTCAACCATTCGTCTGCGTCGCCAGATTCCTTACTGCCTGGCCGCTGAAGTGTTGCTGTTAGGGCGTCATGTGTCGGCACAGGAAGCACTGGATTGGGGTTTGATCAACCGTATCGTGCCAAAAGGCGAAGCCCTGAATGCAGCGATGAAAATTGCAGAAGAGTTGTGTGAGAATGCGCCACTTTCTGTGCAGGCAATTTTGAAATCACTTCGTGAAAACCAGTTTGATTTATCAGAAAAAGATGCGCTGGCCAAGGAAGAAGCGCTGGGCTGGACTATTTTCGCCACCAAGGATTCCAAAGAAGGCATGCGTGCATTCAAGGAAAAACGCAAGCCGGTATTTATTGGCGAATAACGCTGTAGGGTGGGCAAAGTTCCCACCCGATTGTTTGATCGCAGGAAGCACTGAACGACTTTCTTTTGTCATTCTGAACGCAGTGAAGAATCTTTTTTAATTCCAGTGGTGGGCACGCAAGCTTTGCCCACCCTACTGAATAAGCAGTTTAATAAAAAGCAACAGCGTCACAGACAAGCCTGTGCGGTGAGGTAAACATGTCAGAAGCCAGAGTTGGAAGTAATATCACTAACGGCGTCACCCATTATGATGACTATGTGAATGAGCCGAATAATATGAATCTTGAAGGTATCCCGGGTGATATGGGCTTGCCGGTGATTGGCCATTCGCACCAGTATTACGTTGATCCCTTTGCTTTTGCGCAGGAGCAGTACAAAAAATACGGCGTGGTTTCCAGGGTGAATATCCTCAGTGGTCGTGGCGTTCTGGTGTTGGGACCTGAGTTGATGCAGCGCGTATTCCTCGATCCGGGTAAGGATTTTTCGTCCAGAATGGGCTTCATGGACAGGGTAGGCACGTTTTTTTCCGGCAGTGTCATTATGGAGGATTTTGAACACCACAAATTCCAGCGTCGATTGTTACAAACGGCTTTCAAGAACGATTCGCTGAAAACCTATACCAAAGATATCAATGTTATTTATGATCGCGCGTTAAATGAATGGGATGCCGATGTCGGTAAAACCATTCCGTTTTTCCTCTATATCAAAAACCTGTTGCTGGAAGTGGCTGCTGAAGTTTTTATCGGTGAAACCGAGCGTGGTGAGCGTGTGCAAAAATTGAACCAGGCGTTTATGGATTGTGTCGATGGCCTGATGTATATCCTGCCCTACAAAATTCCGGGTACACGTTTGCATAAAGGCTTGAAGGCAAAGGTGTATTTGCAGAAGTTTATGGGTGA
>CAZTZY010000037.1:15661-27179 GCA_964617765.1 uncultured Spongiibacteraceae bacterium | reverse complement strand
TCACAAAATAACTTTTATGTGGTCGCTTATGGCAATTCTTTCTAACTTTGGTCGCTTTAAAATCCTGTTTATTGGCCTGATTTTTATCGCCATGCCCACAATAGCCGCAACCCCGTCCTTCACAATTTCGGGTATCACTGATGAATCTATCATTGAAAACAATGCCTATAACAGTCCACCGCCGGTTACAAATGGCTCTATCGCAGGCAATATTAAATATTCTTTGTTAAACACTGTAGATCCTTTTACCACTAGCCTCTCCTTGTTTGAAGGAAAAAGTCTTATAGAAATAATACTTATCCTGTTGGCTGACGATTCCGACCTTTTTAGCGTTGATAGTTCAACGGGTGTAGTCAGCATGATTCCGCGCGATTTTGAATTGCCGGCAGATGCCAATGCTGATAACGATTATTCTGTTACGCTGGTGGCTACTGATGATGCCGGCAATACCAACTACATTAGCTGGCATGTCGATATCCTTAATCAACCACCCGTCGTATTTACCCTTAGTGGTATTTCCAATAAATCTTTATTTGAAAATTCCAGCTTCACTTTTTCAGCACCCAATCTCAATGGTTCAAGTATTGGCGCTGTCAATTACAGTCTAAGTGGTACTGATGCTGCTTTTTTCACCGTCGATAGCACTACAGGTGTAGTCACCTTTGCTAAACAGGATTTTGAAAATCCACTGGATGCTAATCACCTAAATACTTATGAAGTCACTCTGGTGGGTACAGACAGGGATAACAATACTGGCTCTATTAGCTGGGTAGTTACCATTCTTAATTTGCCGCCGTTAAGTTTTTCTATGGCGCCCATTGCCGAAACCAATCCAGAGTTCCAGGCATATACCAGTCCTGCACCTGCAATTACCGGGGCATTCAGGGGGCCATTAACTTATACGCTTACCGGTGGTGATGATATTCTTCTGTTTGGTGTAAGCCCTAATGGCGTTGTTAGTCTGGGTGCGCAGAATTTTTTATTTCCTGTAGATCTTAACATGGACAATGTTTATGTAGTGGTCATTACAGCAACCGACAGTGATGACAATACATCAACATCGACCATTACCGTCACGATAACTGATATCCCGATTATTCCAGGTAGTGATGCGGATGGGGATGGCGTGCCAGATCTCGTTGAAAATGCAGAAAATACCATGCCTGATAATGCCCTCAGTTTCAAGGATACTGACAATGATGGTACGCCTGACTACATTGATACTGATGCTGATAATGATGGCCTGCTAAACCCGGAAGATAATCAATTCCATAATCCCTATACCGATAATGATACAGATGGGACTCCTGATTATCTTGATGCAGACGATCGCGGAGATGGCACCAGCGCGGTCTGTTCTGATTCTAATGCCGACAATGTGTGTGAAAACGGTTTTGCATTAGACCCGCAGTTTGATAGCGACCAGGATGGCCGACCTAATCATGCAGACTATGATAGTGACAAGGATTATATACCTGACTCCATGGAGACCGATATTGATTCAGATGGCGATGGTGATCCAGACTATCTGGACATAGATAGTGATAATGATGGCATCCCCGATATTATAGAAGGTGGTGCAAGCGGCGAAGACAATAACTTTAATGGCATTGCTGATTTTTTTGATGCCTACATTAGTGGCGGGCCAGATATCAATGACGATGGCATTGATGATAGCGTTCCGGCATTAAATAGTGATGGCGATTCTCAATCCAATTATCTTGATCTTGATTCAGATAATGACCTCATTCCTGATGTGTTAGAAGGTTCAACCAGTATTGATAGTGATGCCGATGGCATTGATAACCTCTTTGATGTGAATTTAACTTTCGGTTTTGATATCAATAATGATGGCATTGATGATTTATGGAAATTACCCAATGCTGATGGTGATGGATTCGCTAACTACATTGATCTGGATAGTGACAATGACGGAATCCCGGATCAAATAGAATCTCCCGGCAGTGGCATTGATGCTGATATCGATGGCATTGATGATTTTTTTGATAGTGATTTCGTCATCGGCATTGACAATAATTCCGACGGCGTTCTGGAAAATGTGATTCCAGATAATGATCTGGATAGCGCTTTCAATTATCTTGATCTTGATAGTGACAATGACGCGATCCCTGATATAACAGAGTGGGGAGGTATCGATTTCAACCAGGATGCCCTGAAAGATAATTCAACCTTGGCATCTCTCCCCTTGCCAGATGCAGATACTGATTTAACCCCTGATTACCTCGATCTTGATAGTAATAATGATAGTATCAAAGACATAGCCAATACTACTTTCGCTGCCTTTGATAATGATGCCGATGGACGTATCGATATCACATCTGATCCTGACTCCGATGGCATTGATAATTCTATTGATAGCGCCCCTGTTCAGTTTGGTCTTCTACCTTACTATCCGCCGGATCTTGATGGTGATTTTATTCAGGATAGCGCAGATCCTGATATTGACGGGGATAGCATCAGCAATATTACTGAAGGGAATAGTGATAGTGATAGTGATGGCATCTCTAACGATTTTGACAGAGACAGCGATAATGATGGCATCAGTGATTATCTCGAATCTGGTACGCCGACAAAATCAGGCGACGGAAACAGCAATGGTATTGATGATAGTGTTGATGTATTAATCACAGGTGGCATTGATACTAACAGTGATGGTATGGATGATCTTTTTCTTCCTTCTGATATCGATACTGATAATCTTGCCAACTTCCTTGATAATGACAGTGATGCCGACGGCTACAGCGATCTACTGGAAGCTTCTGCATTCACTCTTGACAATTTAGACTCGGATATTGATGGTATTGATGATGTCTTTGATGTAGACCTCACCGGCGGCTTTGACTTGAATAATGATGGTATTGGTGATGATCTTTATGCGATACCTGATTCTGATAATGATACGATACCCGATTATCTCGACAGGGATAGTGATAACGATACCATCTCGGATGCTCTGGAAGGTATGGATAATAATGATTCTGATTTGTTACTCGATCGTTTAGATACTGACAGTGATGCTGATGGCATCAGCGATTATATCGAATCAGGCAACTCCCCCTTGACCGGTGATGCCAATAATAATGGCATTGATGATAGTGTTGATGTGTTAGTCACTGGCGGTGTTGATGGCAATAACGATGGCATTGACGACATTTATAATGCTGTCGATACCGATGGCGATACCGTTCCTGATTTTATCGATGATGATAGTGATGCAGACAGTATTAATGATGTTATAGAAAGCTTTTCAGACTCTGACAACGATGGAATTGCAAACTTCAGGGACAAGGACAGTGACAACGATTTTATACCTGACATCATTGAACTTACTGTTGAGCATGATCAGGACGGTTTGGCCGATTATCTGGATATTGACAGTGATGGCGATGGCATTCCAGATCTCGTAGAAGGCGGCACTGGGGCTATTGATAGCGATAGCGACGGCATTGCCAATCTGTTTGATGGTTCTGTTACAGGTGGTAATGATACCAATGGCGACGGCATTGATGATGATGCAACACCTCTGAATTCTGATACTGACCTTTTCGCAAACTATATTGACTATGATTCTGATAATGACCGTATCCCTGATGCCCTTGAAGGCTCAATGAGTACCGATTCTGATTTTGACGGAATTGATGATGCTTTTGATGTCGAAATGACACTGGGCATTGATGCCGATAATGATGGCATTGATGATAGTTTATATTTGCTGGATACCGAGTCTGATGGCTCACCCGATGTTTATGATGTCGATAGTGACAATGACGGCATAGGCGATGCCATAGAATCTTTAAGCTCGAATCTTGATGCCAACGATAACGATATTGATGATGCATTTGACGCTCAACTTGTAGCGGGCATCGACAGCAATGGCGATAATATTCTTGAGGATGCATTGCCCGATACAGATACTGATGCCGTTCCTGATCACCTTGATCTTGATAGTGATAATGACAGCCTTACTGATGTACAGGAATCTGGAGGGCTTGATGCCAATGCCGATGGCTTCAGCGATCTTGTCATTCTGACAGCTACGCCCCTGCCCAATAATGACATCGATACATTTCCTGATTATCGTGATCTGGACAGTAACGACGATACTATTTTTGATATCGCTGGCACTATTGCTTCAGCATTTGACTCTAACGTTGATGGAATGGTAGACATCACCGTTGATCCCGATACAGATGGAATTGACTCTGTAATAGATACACTGCCTCTTGTTTACGGCTTGTTACCCGGCACTTCAGGACTAGATGATGACAGTGACAATATTAGCGACCTTATGGAAGGTGTAATCGATACTGATAATGATGGTGTTTCCAATTATCTGGATCATGATAGCGACAATGATGGCATCAGTGATTATGTTGAATCCGGCACGCCTGTTAAGGTCGGCGATACCAATAATAACGCACTTGATGATAGTGTTGATGTGTTGATTACTGGCGGTGTAGACATCAATAGCGATGGTGTTGATGATCTTTTCCATCCTGTCGATACCGACAAAGACAGCATTCCTGATTACCTCGATACCGATGCCGATAATGATGGCCTCACGGATCTTGAAGAAATTGCCACTATTATCCTTACAGGCGTTGATACTGATAATGACGGCATAGACGATGTGTTTGACGTCGATAATACCGCCGGGCTGGATCTGGATAATGATGGCATTGATGATGCCGTTATACTTTTGGTTGATACTGATAAAGATGGTCTTTTCAACCATCTGGATATTGATAGCGACAATGATGGCTTTCTGGATGGCATAGAAAATGATGATACCAACAATGATGGCATACCGGATCGCTTACAACCTGAAGGCAAGGTAAAAGCTTCCTCAGGCAGCGGGTCTTCGAGCTTTTTAATGTTGATATTTTTTGCTGTCATTTTCACCGGGAGAATTATTTTTTCCCGTCGACCCTTTTTTTTGTTTGGCCTATTAGCACTCCTCAGCGTTAATGGTTATGCAGAAGAAGAAATTGTCTGTCGTGATTATAAAGTCTGGCCTAGCAATGAATCGGCTTTTGTTCCCTGTTATTACGTGGGCGCTGGTGTTGGGATCTCTCAACTGGATGCCGATACGTCTGATTCGAGCTGGAATACTGTGGATGATAAAGATAATGGCCTTAATCTCTATGGCGGCTACCACTTTTCCCATAGCTGGTTTGTCGAGCTGATGTTTACTGATCTGGGTAAAACAACCATGGACAATAAACACGTTCTGGTGACTTCACAGGAATCCATTGCTTATCAGGCTTTTTCTGTTTTGGGCGGCTACTATTTGCCTTTTGATACTGTATTCAATGTTGATATTCCTGTTAAGTTTTTTTTAAAAGCTGGTTTATCGCAACTCAACAATGATACGTCCAGCTCACTGGTTCAGCTTGATGAAGACAGCCAAAGTGTTTTAGCAACTGGTATCGGAATTGAATGGCCATTCCACAAAGACTGGATGCTTCGCGGGGAAATGGATACCTTTTCTGCTGAAGCAAAATTTTTTAACCTCTCTCTCGCTTACTGGTTTGGTGGTAAAAAACGCTATTATGAAATTCCAAAACCGGCACCCGTTGTTGAAACAACTCCAGAACCGCTTACGCCAACCGTTGCAACAGCAGCTGAACCTGCCGACAATAAAATTCCTGTTCCTGCACTGCAGACTTCAATTTCTTACGGTGAAGGCACGAAGGATTCCGATAAAGATGGCGTCATTGATATGCTTGACGATTGTCCAAAATCTCCTGTAAATGCAAGGATCGATAAAAAGGGTTGTGCTTCCTACAAGGGCTATGTACAGAGTCTATATGGCGCGTTTAACTCTACCGACCTTACCTATCCATCCTATGGGTTACTGGACACTGTGATTTTGTTGTTAAAAAATTATCCCGATACGCGTATTGAAGTTCAGGCACATACTGATGATCGTGGTTCTACTGAGCTTAACCAGCGCTTGTCTGATCAACGCGCTGATGTGGTGAAAGCTTATTTAGTTGAAAAAGGCATTGACCCTTCACGCATTGAAACCAAGGGTTTTGGTGAAACCAAACCGATGGCGACTAACGATACTGATCAAGGCCGCAGCAAAAATCGTAGAATTGATTTTAAAGTTTTGGATAAGTGATGGGGATCAAAGACAGGGTTATCGCTTTTAGCGATTAACCCTGTTTTCTGGCCAGATGTTAATCTTCCTCTTCCAGGGCATGGAGCTCTTCCTGCTTTTCAAACCACTGTATTTCCAGATCTTCCATTTTTGACTTGCATTGTGCCTCGTCAGCTAACATTTTTTGTAATTGGCTTTTTTTATTCGCTTCATAAATCTCGGTGCCTGAAAGCTGATGTCGAATGTCATCCAGTTGCGCCTGGCATTTTTCAATTTGTGTTTCAAGGTTTTTTATCGCCTTCGTCAGTGGCGCCAATTGTACACGCTTTTGTGCGGCATCCTGCCGATTTTGCTTTTTATTGTCTTTGGGCTTGTCATTAGCTTGTGTATTTTTAGCTTCCTGCATTTTTTTCCGATTATAGTAATCAGCCAGATCCCCATCAAAAGTTTCTACCTTGCCATCTTCTACCAACCAGAACTCATCGACACAATGACGCAACAAGTATCTATCGTGGGAAACGAGGATCACGGCACCGGTAAATTCCTGCAATGACTCGGCCAGAGCTTCACGCATTTCGATATCCAGATGGTTGGTCGGTTCGTCCAGCAATAACAGATTGGGCTTGTGCCAAGCTACAATAGCCAACGCCAGGCGCGCTTTTTCACCGCCGGAAAAGTTTTCAATCGTATCGAGCGCCATATCACCGACAATGCGAAATGATCCAAGAAAATCTCGCAAGCTTTGTTCGCTGGCGTTCGGGCTTAATCTTTGCAGATGCAATAACGGACTGGCGAGAATATCTAACGCCTCGAGTTGATGCTGGGCAAAATAACCTACTTTTAAATGCTCGGATTCCGTGACTTCGCCACTTAATATTGACTGTTCTTTAGCCAGTGTTTTTATCAAGGTGGACTTGCCTGCACCATTGGCACCCAGCAAACCAATGCGCATGCCTGGCAATATAGAAAATTTGCACCCGTTTACTATTGGCTTGTTGGGGTAACCTATACTCACTGCAAACCAGTTGACTAATGGACTGCCGGTTTTTTCAGCGCAGGGAATGCGAAAATGGTAGGGTGATTTTTCCCGTACTGCACTGACCAACTGCATTCGTTCTAATGCTTTTACTCGACTTTGTGCTTGCTTGGCTTTTGTCGCTTGCGCCTTGAACCTGTCTATAAACCGTTGTAATTCAGCCCGGCGAGTTTGCTGTTTTTCATGCATGCTTTGTTGTTGGGCGAGTTTTTCTGCGCGCTGACGCTCAAAATCTGAATAACTGCCCTTATATAGATTTATCTGGAAATCTTCAACATGGGCAATGCCATCTGCTACAGCATCAATAAAATCCCGGTCATGCGATATCAATAAAACCGATCCCTTATATTGTTGCAGCCATTCCTCCAGCCAATGAATTGCTTCCATATCGAGATGGTTAGTTGGCTCATCAAGCAAGAGTATTTCACTAGGGCACAACAGTGTACGGGCGAGATTCAAGCGGATCCTCCATCCCCCCGAAAACGATGCTACCGGCCTTGTGTAGTCGCCCGTCGAAAAACCCAGCCCCAGCATAATTGCCTCAGCCTGATAATTGATACGATATGCATCCAGGGCATCCAGCTCGGCATGAATATGCGCCATGGCATTATTGTTATTCTCTTTTTCGGCTTGTTGCAACTGCGCTTCCAGTCGTCGCAATGGGTTGTGGCCATCAATAATATAATCGCGGGCCTGCCGATCAATTGCGTCTATCTCCTGTGCCATATGGGCAATACGCAAACCGGTCGGGGTTTCTACATTGCCCGCATCACAATGGATATTGCCCAAAATCAACTGGAACAAGGTAGACTTTCCGCAACCATTAACGCCTATCAGTGCTACCCGCTGGCCGGAATGAATTTTAAGACTGGCATTCTGGAGCAGCGTTTTTCCTCCACGCTGCAGGGTAATTTGATTTACACTGATCATCTTCTTACTGATTGTCCGCAATATTGGCTGATTTGAACCATGAATGATAACACGCTCGATAATCCTTTTTGGCAATATGCATGCGCACTGTATAAAAAACCCGGGGTGGCGGATACGCTATTGGCGCTTCAGGACAAATACGACTGCAATATCCCCGTACTTTTGCTACTGATATGGCTTGGTAATGAGGGCATCACCATTAGCATTAATGATATTGAGCGTTTTAAATCTGCCATCTCTGAGCTGGATTCTTTAGTCATTAAGCCCATAAGAGCCATACGGCGTTATATCAAAACAAGCCCTGCTTTATATCCTGAAACCTACGCAGAACTAAAAGCCCTGGAACAAACCATTGAACAGCGCATTATGGCTTTGCTTTACCAACAATCTCTGCCCATTTTCTGTAACCCTGATGCAACTTTTTGTGTTGAACGTAATCTAAGCTTGTACATTTTAACTGGCAATGATGAACAACAGCAGTATGTTCTGATTTTGCTAGAGCAAATTAAGTGAGGTTTTAGGGCATTTTACCCGACTCACTGGCTACCTTTGGGTAACCCCTAGCGCAAAAATATCGCCAAACACTTGCTACGCTTTATTATTTGCCATATAAACTGCAACTTGACTCAAGTATTGCTACACTACGAGTCGATTTAACAACTTAGACTTCACCGGAGTGAATAATGAAAAAACAGCTATTAATCAGCGTAATTGCAGCCTCTGTTGCCCTTAGCGCTTGTAAAGATGACAAAAAAGAAGCAGCGGCCAAAGGTACTGAAGCGAAAAGTGGCCTGGAAACTACCATTCAAAAAGTCAGTTATGGTATCGGATTAAACATTGCTTCTAACTTCAAAAAACAAAATATCACCCTGGATATGACCGCCTTTAACCGCGGCATGGCAGACGGCAGCACTGATAAAGCTCCTGCCCTTGATCAACAAGCCATCATGACTGCGATGCAAGAATTCCAGAAAGAAATGATGGAAAAACAAGCTGCTGAGGCCACAAAAGCTGCTGATACCAATAAAACCGAAGCCACAAAATACTTGGCTGACAATGCTAAAAAAGAAGGTGTTGTTACTACTGCCAGCGGCCTGCAATACAAAGTTATCACCAAAGGCGCTGGCGATAAAAAGCCTACTGCTGATGACACCGTTGTAGTTCACTACAAAGGCACTTTATTAAATGGTGAAGAGTTTGATAGCTCATACAGCCGTAATGAGCCAGCCACTTTTGGTGTAGGCAATGTTATTCCTGGCTGGACTGAAGCCTTACAACTGATGTCTGTTGGTGACAAACTTGAACTCGTTATTCCTGCTGAACTCGCCTATGGTGCTGGTGGCGCTGGCCAAAAAATCGGTCCTAACGCTGCATTAAAATTTGAAGTTGAATTACTTGAAATCAAGGCGCCAGGCGCACGTGATTCAGATGACAAAGCTTCATCTCCTGATAGTGCACAAGTTAAAAATATCGACTCACAATCTGGTAAGAAGTAATTTCTTCACTAAGGCGATAGCTCTGCTATCGCCTTTCCTGTTTTATTCCTGCTTTCTCTTTACCACATCCAGCATCAAATACCTTCCGTCTAGCCATATTAATCACCTTCATGCGGTATTATCTTTATTGATGGGGTTTTTTCTGCAGCTTTCTCTGTAATGTGCGCCTGTGCATACTTAATGCTTCTGCAGTTTTACTGATATTGCCGGAATTCTCCTGCAAAACTCGCTGTATATGTTCCCACTCTATGCGTTTGGTTGATAATCTTTCTTCTGTTACCGGGTTGTCGATATTGGATAGGCCAAAATAGGCACTTAATATATCTTCGGCATTAACCGGTTTAGGCAGATAATTATCAGCACCCTGCTTAATGGCTTCGACTGTGGTCGCAATACTGGCGTATCCTGTCACCATAAATATTTTGGCTTCGGGATAACTATTCCTAACCTCTTGTATATAAGGTAGCGATGATTGATTTTCCAGCTTTAAATCCATAAGTACTAAATCAATCCGATGATTTGTTGTCTCCAAAAACTCCATAAAGTCTTTAATGTTTTTTTGCCAGTAACATGGGTGCCCGCGTCTTCGCAACGCATTACTCAAGGCTTTCCCTAACGCCTCATCATCTTCGAGTAATTGTATATTCAATGATTGTGTATCCATGATTAGGCTATTACTTTTATCAAAGGGAACTCTATCCGGGTTAGTACACCTTGCTCCTGATTTATAATTTTCAAGCTGCCGCCCAATCGTTCAATGGTTGCATTCGCAAGATAATACCCAAGACCAAGACCATTCTTGTTCGACTCCACAATTTGCCTGCCTAACACTTTCAATAAATCATCATTGACCTTATCACCATCATGCAGGATATCCAACATCAGCCATTGCTGATTATTATATAAACTCAACTTAACTTTTTTGTGCGCAGACTCAATGGCATTATTAAGCAGCGCGAGTATGGCTTGCTCAAACAGTGGCGAGATCTTCAGGCTTAATTGAACATTATCGCACCATTCGATATTGGCTTCGGGCTTTAACAACAACGCCTCATGAATCAAATGCTCTACAAACAGTGCGCTGCTGCATACCCCCGCTTCATTGAGTTTTTCTGTACCTGTTTTTAATTGTGCGAGCGCATTTTTACAACGATCAATTTGTTGCTGAATAAGGGTTATATCCTCATTTTTAATATCACTTACTAAAATAGAGATGGTCGATAGCGGCGTCCCTAACTCATGGGCTATATTAGCTGCCATTGTCCCCAGGGAAACGAGTTTTTCATTACGCACGGTTTCTTCACGATATGCCGCAATAGCTCTATCCTTATCCCGCAAAGCGCGACTCAGCAATGCGATGACAACTAACATAATCACTGAATTAAGCATGAATAATACCCACATACCCCACAAATGCCAGCCCATGATATGGCTATGCTGTGAATGCGGCTGGGAATTCATCATCCACGCATATAAAACAACGGTAATAAATGTCAGTGTTGTCGCCTGTTTACCTGATAACGATAAACCTGCTATCGATAACAATACCAGCAAATAACTGATCGCGGGATTTATGGATCCCCCGCTCGCGGAAATAAGCGAGGTCCAGCATACAATATCAAGGAACAAAATCAGGAATAGATGGAATTGTTGAATCTCTTTATGTCGAAGTAAGTAAGTCACGATACTTAAACAAAGAGCAAGGAAGGTACAAACCATAATAAGCGGCCAATTCAAAAACGGCTTTATGGCCTGAATTTCGGCTAATTCTGTTACAAGACAAAAAGATAATAACAAGCTGTATGTTATTATCCGTAGCCAACCCAATAGAAATAAAACGGCCTGCGGCTCACTAAACTGCGATAAGAGTAATTGTTTTTTCATTTCATTTTACGCTCATGGATTCATTTAGCTCTATGGCGGGTAAAT
>CAZTZY010000037.1:0-15561 GCA_964617765.1 uncultured Spongiibacteraceae bacterium | reverse complement strand
GAGCTCTGAATATCATTCCTATCGCCGTGAAGAAGCTTTTCAAAGCAAGGTGCCAGATTTCTCACTGCATTCGGAATGGCCGTTGTTCCAAAGTTTCTACAGTTCATCTTTTTTAAAACTATTTTTAATTTCTTTTTTATATTGTGTCAGGTGGTAATGGTGACTAATCAAAGTAACTACTCAAAAAAAAGCCCCTGACTTTCGACAAGGGCTTTTCCATTAATCACATTGACGCTATCTTTCAAACTGCTGTCAGGCGTTTGGTCCAGCTTTAACGATAGCATCCGAAACATCAAACTTGCGAATATTTTCCTGGAATAACTTGGCCAGTTTTTTCGCTTGTTCATCATAAGCGGCTTTATCTGCCCATGATTGACGCGGATTAACATATTTGTGATCAACACCTGGAATCACTTTAGGCACATTCAGGTTCAATATTTCCAGATGCTCGGTTTCTGCATTTAATAATGCGCCACTCTGGATAGCTGCAACCACTGCGCGTGTTACCGGAATCGGGAAACGTGAGCCAGCGCCACCTGGTGCACCAGAACCCCCAGTCCAGCCAGTATTCACCAGATACACCTGACTACCAAAATCCTCAACACGCTTCATTAACAGGTCCGCATATTCATTGGCAGGCCTTGGCATAAAAGGCGCGCCGAAGCAGGTTGAAAAAGTCGGGTTAATCCCGGCTTCTGAACCTAACTCTGTAGAACCTACACGCGCTGTATAACCACTCAAAAAGTGGAACGCCGCGGCTTCTTTGGATAGTACAGACACTGGTGGCAATACACCCGTTACGTCACACGTTAAAAAGATAACGATCTTTGGCTCGCCAGCACAATTTTCCGGTACGCGTTTTTCAACATGCTCTAACGGATAGCAGCAGCGACCATTTTCTGTCAACGAGGTATCATCATAATCAGCATGGCGCTCTTCATTGATCACTACGTTTTCAACGATAGATCCAAAACGGATGGCATCCCAGATAACCGGTTCATTTTTCTGGCTCAGGTTGATGGTTTTGGCATAACAGCCGCCTTCTATATTAAACACCGATCCTTTAGCCCAGCCGTGTTCATCATCGCCGATCAAATAACGCTCTGGATCAGCGGACAATGTGGTTTTGCCAGTACCTGACAAACCGAAAAATAATGCGGTATCACCATGCGCGCCAACGTTAGCAGAGCAGTGCATCGGCAATACATCTTTCTCTGGCAACAGGAAGTTCTGTACAGAGAACATCGCTTTTTTCATTTCACCGGCATAACGCATACCGGCCAACAACACTTTACGCTTGGCAAAGTTGATGATGACGGTGCCATCACTGTTGGTACCATCACGTTCAGGCACACAAACAAATGAAGGGACATTCAGGATGCGCCATTCTTCTTTGCTTTTTGGATTAAATTTAAACGGGCGCACAAACATATTGCGGCCAAACAGGCTTTGCCAGGCTGTTTCGGTATTTACCGCAACAGGAATGTAATGCTCATCGTGTGCACCAACGTGCAGATGCTGTACATAAGCATCTTTTTGCTCCAGGTAGGCTTCTACCCTTTCCCATAAAGCATCAAATTTTGCTGATTCAAATGGGCGATTCACTGAACCCCAGTCAATGCCTTCAGCTGTGCTTGGCTCTTTAACAATAAAACGGTCGGCGGGTGAACGGCCGGTACGTTTTCCTGTGGTCACAACGAGCGCCCCAGTGTCAGCTAAACGCCCCTCTCTTGATTGCAATGCATGCTCTACAAGCTGGGCCGGGGATAAATCTTCAAACACTTGTCTTTCAGCGGTCATTTTCGATTCCTAGGATTCTGATTCACCAATGTATGCGGTTATTTTTCCGCCTATTCAAAACAGCGGGGCTGCATTATCGCAAAAAAAACGGGTTTTGTGGAAGAAAAGTACCAAAATTTATCGGAGTTTTAATTTTTAAATCCCGTTTTTTTGTTTTTTTAGCCTTCAGTGGTAGTTTTGTGATCCGGCACCGTGAATCAAACTCAAAATATCGGATTTGGAGAACTGGTATTCTTTCAGGCAAAAATGACACTGGGTTTTAATTTCGTCTTGTTCTTCAATGAGTTGCCGTAATTCGTGCTCACCCAATGTTAACAAACCCCTCTCCATGCGAACTTCAGAACAGGTGCATTGGTAACGTAAAGGTTCCGCGGCAAATAACCTGACCCTTTCTTCATGAAAAAGCCGGTACAGGATTTCTTCATGGGAAAGATTATCCATTTCATGGCTGGAAAGTGTGGATGCCAGATGCACAAAACGATTCCAGTTTTCTGCTGACTCTTCTTCATCAAGACAAATTTGTGCTGGCATCGCCTGTAACATCATGCCGGTTACACCCATTTCCGAGACTGAAAAACGAAACCAGGTGGGCAATTGCTCTGACTGGTTAAAATAATCGACCAGACAAGTCGCCAGATCTGATCCTTGTAAGGGCACGATTCCCTGATAGGTATTCCCTTTTTTCGGCATCATGGTGATCGCTAATGTTCCTCCTTCAAAAATCTGCTCGAAGTCTAATGCGCCAAGGGCGTTTTCACCACGCACAATGCCGCGATACTCGAGCAGATCGTTACACTCAGCCATCACCAGATCAATATTGGTACTGCCACGAGCCTGAAGTGACAGCACTCCTTCGATTTTTAAATGCCCTGTAAGCAATGCCGTTGCGGCCGCAAACTCTGCCAACAATACTGTTTTCTTTGCGTCATAATCCTGATTGTCGATCATCTCCAAAAAACTGTGATTAAGCGAAACCACTGCCCCGCGTACATCGGCATTTTCAAAAATAAACCGTTGCAGAGAATCTTTAGCCACGCTTACTCCAGGTTTTTATCAATAAATTGGTGGATTTGCCGCCGTTCCTTTTTATTGGGGCGGTTTGGTGGAGCAATTAAATGTTGCTGGGTTTGTTTACGTATTTCTACCTGCTGCTCACGCAGCTTTATACTGGCCGATGTCTCCGTATACAGTTGTTGGGCCTCTGGGGCACCCCGGCGCTGATCTGATAAGCCTTGCACAACCACGGTTTTTTCATCCCAACCCAGGCGCACACAAATTTCTGCATTGAGCTCTACCTCTTTACTCACTTTCACCCGATGACCATTATAATAAACCTTGCCGCCTTCAATTGCCTGTTTAGCCAGATTACGGGTTTTATAAAAACGTGCGGCCCACAACCACTTGTCCAGGCGTATCTTGTTTTTTTCGGTGTCAGTCATTGGGCATTATTTCATCAAAATGGGCAATGGCCGGATATCGCAACGAGGTACGCGGAGGTTTTTGTGAGTCTGGCTGTTTGATGGTCAATAAATGCTTGATGCCAAAATTTTCAGCTGAAGCCAGTACGGATTCTGTATCATCTATCAACAGTGAGGTGGCAAGGTCAAAATGAAAATCTGCATGCAGGGATTGCCAAAGGGTCTCCTGTTCTTTGGGGGCACCATAATCATGGCTACTCACCATGGCATCAAAATAATGTTGTAACCGGGTACGCTCCATTTTTAAATTCAGGCTGTCTCGATGGGCATTGGTGACCAGAATAATGCGCTTTCCCTGTTTTTTTAACGCGGCTAAAAACTCCTCTACAAACGGGCGAACGGCAATTTTCATCTCTATATCACGTTTCAGGCCGACAATGTCCAGATCCAGTTCCTCGGACCAATAATCAAGGCAATACCAGGCCATAGTGCCCTGTTCTCTTTCAAACCGCTCATGCAGATACCTTGTGGCTTCCTCAGGATCAACATCAAAAGTCGCACTGTATATTTGTGGCACATATTCCAGCCAAAAATAGTTATCGAAATGCAGGTCCAGGAGAGTGCCATCCATATCCAGCAGCACTGTATTTATTTCATGCCAATTTAACATCGGTTATTTCTTCATTAATGGTAATTCTGTATGTATAAATTCTATGGGTAATTGATGACTTTAATTAGTCTTAGTGCGTAAGGTTCTAAAAAGCGACAATCAATATAGCCCATCAGTATGAACTGTTTTCACGCTTATGCTTTACCATAACTTAGCCAAGTACGCTGAAAACCCAAAAGGAGATTGTTATGTTACGCACCCCTTCCCGATTAGAACCCGCTTTTCGCATCAAGAAAAAACTGAATTCTATTGATAGTACAAAACTGCACAATCCCAATGAGTTAAAGCAACATCTTATCAGGGAAATGTTGGAGCTGGATAAACAAAAACAAGCTCTGGAAGCCGGTTCGCATGTTGATTTTTCAATGATGCAAACCTATAAAGAAATGATTCAAAGCCGTCGAATTTTGCTAGAGCAAATCAATAACCGTATTGATTAAGTGTTTTCACCTGTTAATTCAGGTATTTGCCAAATTTTACCCATAAAAAAAGCGACTCAAGGTCGCTTTTTTATTCCCTGACGGATTAATGTAAACCCGATATAAAACTGGCTACTGCCCTGATTTCAAGATCACTCATCCGAGACGCAACATCACGCATAATACGTGCATCACCATCATTCAAACGCGCACCTTGCGCTGCAGGTTCTTCAGCACCCAGGCGGAATGCCTTTAACTGTTTTTCAATGTAATCGGCATGTTGGCCAGCCAATGCGGGATATTTTGCACCGTTATTACCTGTGCCATCAGGGCTGTGGCATCCGGTACATGCAGCCATACCTTTAGCTTTGTTGCCGCCACGGAATACGCTCTCGCCTTTTGCTACCAAATCAGGATTGGCAGCGCCGCCCTGAATTTTTTGTGCACCATAATAAGCGGCAATATCAGCAATATCCTGATCTGTTAAGCTGGGAACTATAGCTGCCATTTCAACCACCATACGGCCGCCCTTGGCCACATCGACTTTCATATCATTTAACTGTTTAGTGATGTAATTAGGGTGCTGGCCGGCCAATTTAGGAAATGTCGGCGCCGCGCTATTGCCGTCTGCACCATGACACGCCGCGCAAACTGCCACTTTCCCCTCACCTGCTTTAGCATCACCTTCTGCCAATACACTGCCAGCTGCGGCCATCAAAAGTACACTTATCATCAACTTTTTCATTTTATTGCTCTCTTTAACTTATTTTTTTGCCGTCATATATTGAATCAATGCCTTGAACTCGGCATCGGTGCAATCCATACACATGCCTTTAGGTGGCATCGCATTAATACCCGTTTTTGCATTAGCCACTAATTTATCCATACCTTTAGCCAAACGTGGAGCCCAGGCTGCAGCATCACCGGTTTTTGGAGCGCCGGCTGCACCAGAAGCGTGACAAGCGATGCAGGACTTATTGTATAACTCTTGCGCGTCACGTGCCTCAACTGAAACACTGAACAACATAACGGTTGTCGATAATGCTATTACTAGTTTTTTCATGGACTCACCTTAAGTTTAAGTACACGCCACAGAAACATGGCCTGTTATACTGGCCCCGTTATATAATTTTGCGCCCCATTATATAGAAACAATTTCTATAGGGAAAACGCCAAAACCGGATTTCTGCATTCATGCCCATAAACTTTCGCCAGGCACAGTTCCTTATCAGCGCTGAAACCGTCGCCCAATGCCCTGCAGATATCGGGTTTGAAGTGGCTTTTGCCGGTCGTTCAAACGCCGGAAAATCTTCTGCCATCAACGCCCTGACTGATCATAAGGGTTTAGCCAGAACCAGTAAAACCCCTGGGCGAACGCAATTAATCAATTTTTTCAGGCTGGATGATGCGCGCCGCCTGGTTGATTTACCGGGTTATGGTTATGCCAAAGTCTCCGAAACGATGAAGGTTAAATGGCAAAAGCATTTAAATGAATACCTGCAAAAACGCGATTGCTTGCGGGGTCTGGTGTTATTGATGGATATTCGCCAGCCCTTGCAGGAATACGACCAGATGGTTATCAAATGGGCCAATGCCAGCGAATTACCGATCCATATATTGCTCACCAAGGCCGACAAGTTAAAACCCAATGCTGCACGCAACCAGGTTTTCCTGATCAAAAAGATGTTGGTGGAATACGGGGACAATGTCAGCGCCCAGCCGTTTTCAGCACTGGAAAAACGCGGGATCAAGGAATTAGAGGTAGTATTGAATCGCTGGTATGAAACCGACGACAGCGCACAAAAAAAGGCCGATGACGAAGGGGAAACAACATCACCAGCATAAATGTGCTGTCCTCAGCACAAGGAACATGAACCTATTAAAAACATATTCCAGTAAACTCTCTATTTAATAAGACGTCTACCCGCAGAGAAAGTTCAGCCCACTTGTCGGCTTTTTAATTAATGGGCTTCATCCCAGTTATTGCCTACCCCAACGTTCACAATCAGTGGCACCTGTAAATCTGCAGCAGACTGCATTTTTTCCTGAATGGTTTTACAGGCAATGCCTAAATCGGCTTCCGCAACTTCAAACACCAGTTCATCGTGAACCTGCATTATCATCACCGCATCGACTGCTGTTGATGCCAACCAGACATCGACTGCTATCATGGCACGCTTGATAATATCGGCTGCCGTGCCCTGCATGGGAGCATTGATAGCTGTGCGTTCAGCAGCTTGTCGCAACAAGCCATTTTTGGCATTGATATCAGGCAGATACAACCTTCTGCCAAATAACGTTTCAATAAAACCTTGTTCTGCGGCTTTTTGGCGAGTGGCGTCCATATACAGTCTAACGCCCGGATATTTCTCAAAATACCTTTCGATATACACTTGCGCTTCCTGGCGACCTATCTTTAACTGCTTGGCCAAACCAAACGCCGACATACCATAGATCAGGCCGAAGTTAATGGCCTTGGCGCTGCGGCGTTGTTCCTGTGTTACTTCACAAAGCTCAACACCAAATACTTCGGCGGCAGTCGCTTTATGCACATCGGAATCATCGGTAAAGGCTTTTAACAAACCTTTATCGCCGGATAAATGCGCCATGATGCGCAACTCTATCTGGCTGTAATCCGCCGCCACGATTTTTTTACCGGCAGGGGCAATAAAGGCTTTGCGTACCCGGCGCCCTTCTTCCGTGCGAATGGGTATATTTTGTAAATTCGGGTCTGTACATGACAAACGTCCGGTTGCAGCAACGGCTTGCTGGTAGGAAGTATGTATCCTGCCGGTGCGTGCACAAATCTGTAATGGCAAGGCATCGGTATAAGTCGATTTCAATTTGCTCATGGTGCGGTACTGCATAATCACACGCGGCAATTTGTAATCCAGTGCCAGTTCCTGCAACACAGGTTCAGCGGTAGACGGTTGTCCTTGCGGTGTTTTTTTGCCAACGGGAATATTCAGCTTTTCAAACAGGATTGTCTGCAATTGTTTCGGGGATGCCAGGTTAAAAGGTTCACCGGCTAAATCATAAGCCTGTTTTTCCAGAACATGCGAAAGTTTTTCGAGCTCCATGCTCTGCACACGCAACAACTGGCTATCGATTAATGTGCCGTGATGCTCCATCTTCATCAGGATAGGAATCAACGGCATTTCAATCGAGGAAAAAACGTCTTTGGCTTTTTGTACTTCCGACAACTGTGGCCACAAACACTGATGCAGGCGCAAGGTAATATCGGCATCTTCTGCGGCATAGGGTGCCGCTAATTCGATGGCTATCTGGTTAAACGTTAATTGTTTTTTTCCTTTGCCGGCAACATCTTCAAAATGGATGGTTTTATGCTGCAAATAATATTCACTGAGATCATCCATGTTGTGACGGGTTGCGGTAGAGTTGATAATATAAGATTCTAACATGGTATCAAAGGAGATACCGCGCAAATGTATATCGTGATTCAATAAAATATGGCTATCGTACTTGAGATTTTGCCCCACCTTTTTCACAGCGTCATCTTCAAGCAAGGGTCTTAACAGGTTAAGCACCCATTCACGGTCCAACTGTTCTGGCGCACCCAGATAATCATGTCGCAACGGCACATAAGCTGCCTCACCGGCTTTAATGGCAAAGGATACGCCAACTATCTCGGCCTCCATATAATCCAGGCTGGTGGTCTCTGTATCAAAACAAAATAATTCTGCTTTTTTAAGACGCTCCAGCCATTGCAGAAAATGCGCCTCGGTGAAAACGGTTTGGTAATCTATGCTGGCAGGAATTGATGCTGGCAACTCTACGGTACTTTTCTCCAGCTCTACCAGCCAGGATTTAAATTCCAGATCCAAAAATAGGGCATTCAATAGTTCGCTATTTTTAGGCTGTTGTCGTAACTGATCAACCGATTCCGGCAAATCTACATCACACTTGATCGTCGCCAGCTCATAGGAAAGATACGCCTTATCTTTTTCCGCCAACAATAATTCCGGTAATTTTTTGGCGCCTCGCAATGGTAAACTACGCACTGCTTCGAGGTTGGCATAAATCGCATCGAGGCCGCCTATGCCCTGCAATAAACCCAATGCTGTTTTTTCTCCAACGCCCGCCACACCAGGAATGTTATCGACGGAATCGCCCATCAAGGCCAGAAAATCGATAATCAATTCTGGCGGAATGCCAAATTTATCGGGCACCGTTTGTTGCGTGAGCGTGGTGTTTGTCATCGTATTCACCAGCGTGACATGCTCATCCACTAATTGCGCCATATCCTTATCGCCGGTTGAAATCACCACCGGTATTTCCAGCGCACTGGCCTGGCGTGCATAGGTGCCAATCACATCATCGGCTTCAACTCCATCAACCATAATGAAGGGTAAACCCATGGCCTTGATGATGTTATGAATGGGTTCTACCTGTAAGCGTAATTCATCGGGCATCGGTGGACGATGCGCTTTATATTCCGCAAAGATTTCATCACGGAACGTTTTACCCTTGGCATCAAACACTACTGCAATACAACTATCGGGATAAGCCTTTACCAGGCTACGCAGCATATTGATAACGCCCTTTATAGCACCTGTAGGCTGGCCTTTGGAATTATTCAATGGCGGCAAAGCATGAAATGCACGATATAAATACGAGGAACCGTCAACTAACACTATAGGAGCAACTGCCATGAAATTATCCTGAAATTGAAACTTGCGCCGGGCAAGAGCCGGCGCAGTGGAGTGTAATGCAACCTGCTTTTATTTCTTTAACGGCAACTCGCCGAGATAATCATTTTTGCCAACTTCAACGCCGTTATGGCGCAATATGGCGTAAGTTGTGGTGATATGGAAATAGATGTTTGGCAGTGCATGCTGAATCAGGAATTCCTGACCGGCCAGATACTTGCCTTCCCAGCGCGGCTGGGAAATCTTGCGCTCCATGGCACCGTCAAAATCGGCTTCACTATACGTTTGTAGATACGCGATCACTGAATCGATACGTGCTAACAGTTCATCCAGGCTTTTTTCATTATCTTCATGTTTTGGCGCCTCTTTACCAGCTAACCGTGCAGCACAAAATTTGGCCATATCGCAGGCAATCTGCACCTGGCGAACAAGGTTGAATTGATCTGGTGCCAGGCGTGAATGCAACAATACCTCAACATCAAATTTTTTCATTTCAGCATGGTAAGCGCCTTTCTCCAGAATATTTTTCAGGTTAGCCAGCATTTTTATCGATTGTGTTATCGCCAGTTCATAGATCATTTTTCTTGCCTCTTTAGTGGGTATTTCTTATAGTTTATGTTGTTAACCGCCAGCTATCTTTACATCCCAGCCTTTGCTTTCCAGTGCCTTGAGAATTGCCTGGCGTTGATCACCTTGTAACTCCAGCACACCTTCTTTTATTGCACCACCCACACCGCATTTTTTCTTTAAGGCAGCATGCAGTTCTTTTAGCTCATTTTCTGCCAGTGGAATCCCTGTGACTAACGTTACCCCTGCACCTTTGCGGCCTTTGGTTTCGCGCTGTATACGCACACGTCCGTCGCCAAGTATTTTTTCTTTGGCTGTCGCGCACTTTCCGGCATGCAAGGGCTTTCCGCATTCAGGACACAGTCGACCATGCTCTGTAGAATACACCGCAGACATTATTGTGCGCCTTTTTGAAAACAGGATTCAAACGCCATTGCACTGGCATCTATAAATGCCAAATAAGCATTGGCATCAATCGGTATATTAGCGGCCATAGGATCCAGATGTCCAAGCTTTAGCGTTTTATAACGTTTGGCCAATGCAGCAAAGCTGACTTCCGGTTCTTCCATGGCACAAATGATCTCTCCTTGTGCGATACGTTTTTGCAAATCCAGAATTTCATACATGCCGGCCTGAGCATGACCATGATCATTACTGGTTCGATAAAGCACAGCTTGTTGCAACCCGATATTTTTTGCAAACACCGTATAGGCATCGTGGCCCAATAAAAAGGGTTTATTGATATAGGGCTTTAAACGCCCTTGCCAGTATTGATAATGCTGATTAATCTCTTTTATCAAAACACCACTATTTCTCTCGATCGATTTTTTTTCTGCCGGATAGGTTTTCACCAACATTTTAGCCATGCTATTTATCATTATCGTTATTTGCTGCTGATCCAGCCAGGCATGGGCAGTGTTATCCGCTATCGCCACCCAATTATTTTTTGTGGCAAAACGCTGTTGCAATGGCACTAAAAATGGCTCACTTTTCTCACCCAGCCAAATAAACGTGGTGGCTGTTTGCAGGCGTTCGATATCCCTTATCGACAGGCTGTATTCATGCATATCGCGATCACTGGGCAATAACACATTCACGGGTTGCTGTGGTCGCAATGCGGCATAAATCATTGCCAGCGGTTTGGCTGAAACCATCACCGTCTGTGTAGTTTTATTGTTATCCCCCGCAATGCCTGCCTGGGCGTTTGCCTGAGCAAACATGCTGAAACCCATGAGGCTGATAACAAAAATGATTGATACTCGTTGAAAATCCACCTTGCTTGACCCTGTATTAAAAGCTATTACTATACCATACCCTTGCCCTCACCCTGATGGCAAACGCTGACTGGAAAACCTCATGACTGCACTGATACAGGCTGAGAATATCTGCTTTCAAAGCGACTCTCGCATGATTCTTGATCATGTCACCATGCAGCTTATGCCCGATGAAATCCTCACCGTCATCGGCCCTAACGGCGCAGGGAAAACCTCTTTATTACGGATTTTGATTGGACTGATGAAACCCACCTCCGGTTTTGTACGTTATCCAAAACCCGTCACCTTCGGCTATATGCCCCAGGATTTACATTTAAATACCGCCATGCCTTTGCCGGTAAACACTTTTCTTAATACCCATAAGGTTGATGCCGCGCTTTTACACGATACCTTGCACGAACTGAATATTGAACACTTGCTTAAACACAGTATGCACAAACTGTCCGGCGGCGAAAGGCAACGTGTATTGCTGGCGCGCGCCATGCTGAGACAACCGGATGTACTCGTGCTGGATGAGCCGGCTCAAGGCGTTGATATCAGCGGCCAAAACCGTTTTTATGCCCTTATTGATAAAGTGAGGCAACGCCATCATTGTGCCGTATTAATGGTATCGCACGATTTGCATCTGGTCATGGCAAAAACAGACCGGGTTATTTGTCTTAACCAGCACGTCTGTTGCCATGGCCATCCCGATGATGTCTCCAGCCATAAAGCCTATTTATCCCTTTTTGGTGATAACGCTACACCCGCACTGGCGCCTTATACCCATCATCATAATCACCACCATGATTTACACGGTTCGGTGATTGACGGCGTACATAGCGAGTCCTGCCAGCATGATCATTGAACTGTTACTGCCCAGCTTGCTCGTCGGTATCTTTATCGCCTTGGCCAGCGGTGCTGTCGGCTGTTTTGTATTGTGGCGAAAAATGGCTTTTTTCAGTGACGCATTGGCTCATAGTGCGGTATTGGGGACAGCCATTGCACTGATTGCAGAAGTTGATGTGCTCTATGGTTTAATCGGTTATGGCACCCTGGTAGCCATTGTTATGGCACGCTTTGACAACGCATTGCAGTATAGTGGTGATACCCTGTTGGCCATTATTTCACAAGTCAGTCTGGCACTTGGCCTGTTGGCATTACCTTTTGCCGCTCACTCGATCAATATTGAAGCGTTGTTATTTGGCGATATTCTCTCGGCCAATTGGTCAAATGTCGCCATTAGCGCAACAATCGCAGGGCTGATACTGTTCCTTTTGGCCGTTTTTTGGCGCCCCCTTCTGGATGTCAGTGTTAATGAAGAACTGGCTGCCACCGAAGGTGTGCCCGTACAACGCTTAAAATTACTGCTTTTTTTGACCCTGGTTGCCTTGATTGCCATTGCCGTGCAAGTTGTCGGGGTTTTGCTGGTTTCCGCCCTGTTATTGATACCTGCCGCCACCGCCCGCAAATTGTCTGAAACGCCGTTACAAATGATTCTTGTCGCACCGGCTATTGGCGTAGTGGCAGTTAATCTGGGTTTATGGTCAGCTTATCAGCTTAACGCTGCTGCCGGGCCAAGTATTGTGGTTGTAGCTGCGGCTCTTTGGCTGCTAAGCTTATTAAAGAAACCTAAAAATTAAACGCTGTTTTATCTTTCCAGCAGAACTTTGTACACAGGAAATAACCATGCCCATCCGCTTTACACATTGGCTTTTAATCGTACTTACGCTGTTACTCTGTGGCTGTTTTGGTGGTGATGACAATGAATACACCGGTTGTATTAATTCCAGTGATTATCAGGATTTCGAGTGTATCAATCTCAAGGACTTCAAAAACGCTGATGGCGAATCAACCACCGAAAGCCAAACCATTGCCAACTGCACTATTTTATCCAGTACCGATTCCCCCTGTGATTTGAATACCCTGCCTTTTATTGCTGCAGAAAGTACAACGCCGTCCAAGGCACAAATCATGTCGCGCCTGATTGTGTCCCATGCCTGGATGGCAGAAAATTTTTCCGCCATGCTCGATAACATGCCGCCGGATATGTACAACCTGTTTGCCAGTGTCACGGCCATTGTCATTCATGACGAAATACGCCCGGCTTTCTTTTGGAGTGATACCGGAGCTATTTACATTGATCCTTATTATCTGTGGACCACCGAGGCACAATACAACACCATCAGCCTTGATCCTGATTACCGCAGCGACTTCGGTGATGAACTGAACTTTATCAGTTTAACGCGTTATACAAAGAATGGTGCCTATGCGTTTGCAACCGGGAATGACCGCTCTGAAACCCAAACCTTATATGCGCTTTCAGCCGTGCTTTTCCATGAACTTGCCCATGCCCGGGATGCCTTTCCGGTATCAGTGATAGTTGCGCCTCTTGGTAGCTCAACGCCTGCCAATATAGAAACAGCCCATCATAACCAGCGCATTTCTGTCACGCTTGAGCAAGACCTTCCCCTGCAAGATGCCACGATGTTTGATCTGGCAGATGTCATGTACCAGGGATCAAACCCTTCTGCATACCTGATTTCCCTCTCTGCCAGCGATGTTGGCGCTTTCCTGGAAGCCGATGTCGCCAACGATGATTATGCCTATTCTTCCATTTATGAAGATACCGCGATGTTGTTTGAAGAAGTGATGATGAAAATTCATTACGATATTGATCGTGAAATGGTGTATGCCACACCCCTGAATGATGACCAAAGCAGTTGTGACGACTTTTCCTTTGACTGGACTTACATCAACCGCTATGCCGATGTGGGTGTAATTCCACGGGTAACATATGTGGTAGATGGCCTGTTACCAGGGCACACCCACACCGTTTTTCTGAATAACCCTGTCGCCGATGGTGTTTTCAGCTGGTGCGAACCGGTGACTCCCTATGCTTTCACCCCCCATTTTTCCCCCTTGGCAAGCGGAGCGACTATTTCCAGCGGCATCAACCGCAATCATTGGCATTGATTCGGTTCAACCTTTTGGGTGAGCTTTATCGAAACATAATCGTATAAGGTGTATGAATAAATAATCGCTGCTTTAAATAACACTAATGCCCATAAAGCAAAATGCTTTCAAGCGCGGCGATCCATTACATTGGGCTTAAAACAAAACGAGGCTACTCCATGGCACAAACCAGCAAGACTGTATCATTATTATGGATTCTCATCGCTTACCTTTGCTGTACTGCTGCCGCCGCGTCTTATATCTATTTCAACCACGACAACATGCTGCTCGACAGTTTTATTGCCGATGTTATTGCCACGCTGGTGATATTCGCCTTCAGCCGGGCTTTTAAAAACTCCAGTTTTTATGATGCCTACTGGAGCGTAATCCCGCCGCTGTTTTTGTTGCATTGGTGGCTTTCGCGTACTCACGATACTGAAACTTTTCGGTATATATTAGTGTCGATAGTCGTCTGGTACTGGGCTTGCCGCCTTACCTTCAACTGGGCCAAACACTGGGAAGGCTTAAGCCATGAAGACTGGCGCTACCCCATCGTGAAACAGAAGTTCCCGAAGCTGGAAATCTTCTCCGATTTTTTCGGTTTGCATTTCTTTCCTACCGTACAGGTATTTCTTGGCATGCTACCGATGTATGCCGCTGTAGCTCTCAGCACCAAAGCCGTTGGCTGGCTCGATTATGTTGCCTGTGCCGTGGGTGTTACTGCCGTGACGATCCAGCTGATTGCCGATCGCCAGCTGCATCAATTTATCGCCACCCGCAAACCGGGACAAATTATTGAAACCGGTTTATGGGGCTGGTCACGCCATCCTAACTACTTTGGTGAGATCAGCTTCTGGTTAAGTCTCGCGCTGTTTGGTTTATCCGCATACCCTGAAGGCTGGTGGTGGCAAATTATCGGCGTTACCTCCATGTTAATCATGTTTTTAACCGCCAGTATCCCACTGATGGAAACACGCAGCCTCGAACGTCGTCCGCAATACCAAGATATTATCAATCGCGTTTCGATGCTGGTTCCCTTGCCGCCGAAAAAGAAATAATGTCTGCACTGAACCTGATTCCACTCAAAGAAGAACACGGTATACCCAGCAGCTGGTATACCGTGGCGCTTTCCGCAGATCTCAAACCCGGCGACTTATTGCCCTTTACGCTGGCCAGTATTGCGATGGTGGCCTATCGCACCGCATCAGGCACAGTGTGTGTGGTAGAAGACCGCTGCCCGCATGTGGGCGGCAGCTTCAGTAAAGGCAGTGTGGTGGGCAACAATATCCGTTGCCCGATTCATGGTTTTGCTTTTGATACTAAAGGCACCTGCGTAGAAACCGGATTTCCTGAAGTCACTTCCAAAGCCTGTGTACAGCAATGGCCGGTGCTCGACATCAATGGCCTGGTGATGGTGTTTTATCATCCGCAAGGCCTGGCGCCCACATGGCAACCGGAAGTCGTTGACTGGCAAGGCTGGTCTGAACAGATCATGCAAACCGCTACCTTTCCCGCTACCGCGCAACTGGTGATGGAAGGCATTGCCGATAAAGGCCATTTAATCACCGTGCATGGCTACAGCGATGTGCGCATGGATAAGGAATTTATTCTGGACGGTGCCAAGCTCACCACCGCCTATAGCTTTACCAATTCGGGTTCCTTGCCCGGTGCCGGCAAATTCATGCAATGGCTAAGCAGTTTTTTTGATACCACGCTGCGCGTGGAATTTGATTACGATGCCTGGGGACTGGGTTATTCACTGACGCTGGTACGCATTCCTAAATTCAATATCGAAATGCGCAATATTGT
>CAZTZY010000036.1:0-27213 GCA_964617765.1 uncultured Spongiibacteraceae bacterium | reverse complement strand
GTGACGGATAGCCGCGTAGTGTCGATCACCCAGAATGGTTTGTTAACGGCAGTGAACAGCGGCAGTGCCTTGCTGGTAGCCCGCAAGGATGGTGCTGTAGCCGTGGTGACAGTGAATGTGGTGATGGGCGGCGATACCGATGGTGATGGTATTCCCGATGAAATTGAACTGGCCAATGGCCTCAACCCTAACGACCCGGTCGATGCGTTTGAAGACCAGGATAAGATCGGGAACTCACACCACACTGACATCGGTCGACGGTCAGGCACGTAGAGGGTAAATAAGATGCAATTTTACAAGCTGATTGTTTTGTTATTCCTGGTTGTGTTTATGCCTTGGGGTAATACCAAAAGTCGGGAGATCAGTACTGAAACCGGCATGATTCAGGTAACAACCGTTGCCGAAAGGTTGCAACATCCATGGGGAATGGTATTTCTGCCTGATGGTAATTTCCTGGTAACTGAAAAGGTTGGCAATATGCGTATTGTTACGCCAACAGGCCAGGTCAGTAAGCCCTTAAGCGGATTGCCAAAAATTGTGGTAAAGGGTCAGGGTGGTTTACTGGATGTTGTCTTGGCACCGGATTTCGCCCGCAGCAGGAAAATCTATTTTAGTTATTCTGAGCCAGCCCTATTGGGTAAAGGCAATAGTACCGCTGTGGCTTTTGCGACATTGACTGGGAATAAGCTTGAGAATGTTACGCGGGTATTCAGCCAGCAGCCTAAAGTTGATAGTGGTGCACATTTTGGTTCGCGTTTGGTATGGGCGGCGGATGGCACTTTATTTATCACGCTGGGAGAAAGATATATACGCAAAGACGACGCACAAACCCTCGATAATCATCATGGCAAGGTCATCAGGATTAACCCTGACGGCTCGATTCCACTGAATAACCCTTTCGTAAATACAGCAGAAGCATTGCTGGAAATATGGTCTTATGGCCATCGTAATATGCAAGGTGCAGCCATTAATCCACTGACAGGGGAATTATGGTCGGGTGAACATGGACCGCAGGGTGGTGATGAATTGAATGTAGACAGGGCAGGAAAAAATTATGGCTGGCCGGTGATCACTTATGGTGAAAATTACGGAGGCGGAAAGATGGGCGAAGGCACGCATAAAGTCGGCATGGAACAACCGTTATATCGATGGGTGCCTTCCATTGCAACGGCAGGCTTTATATTTTATACAGGTGATAAATTTCCTGGCTGGAAGAATAATATTTTGCTGGCGAGCCTGAAGGCAAAAACCTTGGTGCGTTTGGTTGTCGATGGAGAAAAAATAACCCATGAGGAAAGGCTGTTAACCCGGGAAATCAACGAACGATTACGTCATGTCATACAAGGGCCGGATGGATTGATTTATCTGCTCAGCGATGAAGAGAATGGTAAAATTTATCGGATATCACCAAAGTAATGTTATAGATACTTACATGTGATGATGTTCATGTCCGGTATGCGGGCTTTGGGTATCAGGTGCCTGTTGATCAAGAACCTGTTGATCAAGAACCTGATGTTGTTGATGATTGCTGTGAGGCATGAGCATAAAGACCATTGACCACAAGCCAAATGCAATCAATAGCAAACCAATAGTGCGTTTGTAGTGTTTTTTCTGCAAGATAGACAGGGTTTTCAGGCTGAATAAGTTTGCAAAAAATAATGCCGGCAAAGTACCTAGGCCAAAGCTGAACATTAATAATCCAGTCTGCAGATTTTGATTGTTAGAGCTTGCCCATAGCAGGGTGCTGTAGATCATGCCGCAAGGAAGAAATCCCCATAAAAACCCCAGAAAATAAGCGTGATGCCATTTTTGCATGTGAATATAGCGCAGGGTAATTGGCTGTATTCTATGCCAGATAAACCCCAGTTTTTTTTCAAGAAGTTTTATAATGGTGGAAACGCCCGCCACATAAAGCCCCATTATGATAATGAGTAAGGCCGAGATAATCCGTGCAATAACAATAAGGTGGGTGGAAAAAGATAACAGCCAGTGTATGACGCCGCCCAGTACGAATCCCAGCAAGCTGTAACAGCTAATACGGCCAAAATGAAATAGTATCAGTTTGCTGATTTTTAGCAGGGGTGTTTCAGTTGTCAGGCGCGAAGATAATGCCGATGAAATGCCCCCGCACATCATCAGGCAGTGGCCGCTACTGCCTAGTCCGATCATAAAAGCAATAGCCAGGAGTTCAGTCAGGTTTGTCACTGTCATCCTCTTCAAAAATACGGCGTGATTCCCGATCAAGATCATCAAACTGTTTGTGGTCGACTGACCATATAAACAGGCCAATGATCAGTGCGCAAAAAACAGCGGCTACCGGTATTAATAAATATAAACTTTCCATAGCGTTTATGGTATGCACAAAGTAATGAATGTTTGATGTCTATAATCGTTCATCATAGTCGCTTCCTTAATTGCCGTGAATTAATGACGACAACAATTGAACTTAAAGACATACCGATAGCGGCAATATAAGGCGTTACTAATCCAGCCATGGCAAAGGGTATTGTTATACTGTTATATAACAGTGCCCAGGCAAAATTTTGCCAGACAATAGCTTTATAGCGTGCAGCATAACGGAAGGCATCAGCAATCGTCGATAAATGATTGTCGAGTAAAATGATATCAGTCGAGTTTTTAACCCAGTCACAGGCGCTGAGCAAGGTGGCAGATATATCGCTTTGTGAAAGTATCGGGGCATCATTAACGCCATCTCCAATCATCAAGCAGCGCTGGTTGTTTGACTGATGGGCTTTAAGTGCGTTTAATTTGTCTGCGGATGTGCAGGATTTCCGGAATTGGTTTATGCCCAGTTGACCGGCAATCCTGTCTACTGCGATGGAATGATCACCACTGAGAATTTCCAGTGTCAAGTTACGGCTTTTTAGAAAACGAATTAACTCAATTGCATCGGGTCTTGGTTCATCATTCAACAAAAACCAGGCGAGTACTTGTTGTTGGTTGCAGAGGCCAATCCATTGGTCATCTTGGTCAGGAGGTGCAATTCCATTATGCCATTCAATCAGGAATTGAGGCTTTCCAATTCGGTATAAAGCATCGTCAACTAAACCTTCTATGCCTTGATTGGGATGGATTTGAATGGATTCTGCATGCAAGCCTTTGGTAGTGAATGCTTGAGCAATAGGATGGCGGGATGTTGACTCCAGTGCTGTAGCAATCTGTAAACATTTTTGTTTATCCACAGTGCCAGTGATGCGTTGATCAATGATGCTGTATTTGCCTTCAGTCAAGGTGCCGGTTTTGTCGAAGATAACATGGGTAATGCCATTAAGTTTTTCAATGACGCCACCTGATTGAATGAGAATTCCCCGTAGGCGCAAGCTGTTTTGTACTGTGCTTAATGCTGTGGGTGCAGCTAACGATAAAGCACAAGGGCAACTGATAACCAATACGGAAAGCGCAATCCAGAAAGCATGTTGATCGTGATGGCTAAGCCAGAATATAAATGTGCCAATCGCCAGCAAATAGACTGTGCCAGTGAATTTTGCGGCTATCTGGTCAGTGAGGCTTTGTTGCTGGGGTTTTTCTTCAGAAGCTTGGTTGGATAAGGTTTCTATTTTTTTGACAAAAGCATCTGCGGGTTCAAACGTGACAGTGACAAGTAATTCACCATCATGATTGGTGCTGCCGGCATAAATCATGTCGCCAGGTTTCTTTTCCAGGGGTTTGGGTTCACCATTCAGAAAAGCTTCGCTAACCGAACTGCTGCCTTGAAGTACTTTTCCATCAACAGCAATAGTTTCTCCTTGCCTGACCAAAATGACATCATTGATATGCAGTTCATTGACAGTCACCGTTTGCTGCTCATTGTTTAGCAGTTTTGTCGCAAATACAGGCAGTAATGCACTGGGTAAGGATAGTGACATGCGTGATTGTTTTTCTATATAACGGGCTATGAGAATAAACAGGCAAAACATCGCGATAGAATCAAAATAAAACTCGCCGGTTTGATGGATAACACTATAAACACTGCTGCCATAGAGGCCAATGATGGCAATACTGATGCTAACATCAATGCTTAATTTTCTGTGTTTAAGGCGAATCAATGCAGCTGTAAAAAATGGCAGCGCACTGAAATATAACAGCGGGATAGAAAATATAAGACTGAACATGCTGAGCAGTTTTTTATATTCAGCAGAAATCCCGAAAAACTCTCCAGCGTAAATGCCAATGGAAAACATGCCTATCTGCATCATCAAGATGCCGGTAATGCCTATTTGCTTGAGTAATTTTTTAGATTCAGCTTGTTGTAGTTCTTTAACAGTATTGGTTTGGTATGGATGTGGTGTATAACCAATATCTGCAATGGCTTTCATTATTTTACTGATGGTTAATAGCGTGTTATCCCACGATACTGTGAGAAATTGTTGCTGGAAATTCAGTTGTGCAGAAGTAATGCCTTGTTGTCTGGAAAGGTGCTTTTCAATGAGCCATGCACAACTGGTGCAGTGCAAGCCTTCAATATACAGTTTTGCAGTGCTGGTGTTGGTGGCAGTATCGGTGTCGATAAAATCCTGATGCAGTTTGGCATTATCCCAAATCTCAAAGGTATAGAGCCGGGTTTTTGCAGGTTTACTTTCACGTTGGCAATAATAATCATCAAGACCGCTGTTATGAATCGTTTGTGCGATAGCAAAACAGGCTGGACAGCAGAAATAGCGAGTTTCATTATTGATGATGCCTTCTATGACAGCATTGCCTGACAGTTTTTCTGTGCAGTGAAAGCAGGATTCAGCCATAACCATGCTATTGAGCAGAAAATCCAATAGTTGTAGCGGGTAAATAGATAGTTTGATTAATTCGCCAGGGTTTTTGGGAATTGACGGAATTTATTGCCATATACCATTTACCTGCTGCCGCTTCTGGCATGGCAGCACGATACAGGCCATTGCCTGCATTTTGCAGTGTTACGGATATATCTTGATGATTGTCCATGGGGTGACTCAATGTGAGTATCAGTTCTTCATCCTGAAAGGGAGAGTCAGCTGTAATAGACAGGTTTACATTATGGTTTTCGAGGGTGATCGAGCCTTTCAGGTTGAGTGATTTGGCCTGTTCGATATCTGCAAGGGATTGATTAATAGCCAAACCCTCCTTGTAATAATTATCGACCACCAGTGCATCAGCACCCTTAAAAGCAATCGTAACGGTAATAAGACTGGCGATGACTACTGTGCCTGGCAATATAATCAGGAACCATGGCCAGAATTGTTTGTACCAGACCTCCGGGATTTCTGCTGACCTTAAACTGGTTTGTGGATTAAGCATAAAAAGCCTCTAAAAACATGGTTCAGATTAAGTGTTATAGGTTGAGTAACAATCCAGTGTGCAGTCATTTAATTGCCATCAATCATCTTGTTCTTCTTCGAAATCCTCTTTCTCTTCATGATCATCCAGAGGGAAAATAAATCGCGTTTCCACTGTAGCAAGAACAGTATTCGTGTTATCAGAAAGAATTTCAATCTTGACCGGTTGGCTGCCAATAAAATGCGCTGATGATACCAGGGTGATATTGATTTCGCTGGCTTCACCTTTGGCCAGAATAATGGAGGGATTTTCGGTTAATGAGTAGTCTTTGTTGGTCACGACAAGATGATACGCTTCTTCAGTTTGCGATTTATTGGCTAATTCCAGCAGGTAATCATTCGCAGTGATGTCTTCGTCAATAACGCGAAATATATTATCCCGGTCTTTTAAAATCGATGCTTGCAGCGGTTCCCTATTCCACAGATTCACCAGAAATACGCTGCACATAATTATAAGAACTGCAGAGTAGGCGATGGTTTTGGGGCGCAGGAGTTTTAATGCCTTGCCATCTTGTTGCTCAAGAGTAGTAAATGCGATCAGGTTAGCTGGCCTGCCGACCGATTTCATGACTTCATCGCAGGCATCAATACATAATGCACAATTGATACAGGCTATTTGTGAGCCATGACGGATATCTATACCCGTAGGACATACCTGTACGCATTGTTCACAATCAATGCAGTTACCTGCATTGGCAGTCGCACTTTTTATTGACGCACGGGGTTCTCCAATCTTTTCGTTGTACGCAACCAGCAAGGTGTTTTTATCGTACATAACACTTTGAAAGCGGGCGTAAGGACACATGTAGATACAAACCTGTTCGCGCAACCAGCCTGCATCAATGTAAGTTAAATAAGTAAATATACCAATCCATACCCAAGTGGTTAGAGGTAGGCTGAGATGATAAAGGTCTATCAATAAAAGTCGTATGGGATAAAAATAGGATACAAAGGTTATGCCCGTTATTAACGCAAGGGCTAGCCATAAGGTATGTTTTAAAGCCTTGATGCGAATTTTTTTAAAGCTTAAAGGTTCAGCATCAAGATTTTTACGAGTGTGTGGCTTGCCTTCCACTTTTTGTTCTATCCATATAAAAGCCATTGTCCATATGGTTTGTGGGCAAGCAAAACCGCACCATAAACGACCGGCGACCGTTGTGAAAAGAAAGAGCGAAAATGCAGCGATGATCAAGAGCCACGCCAGATACATAAAATCCTGTGGCCAAAAATTGAACGCCATAATATGAAACTGGCGCGTTTCCAGATCAAAAAATACAGCGGGTCTGTCACCGTAATTTATCCATGGAATTAAAAAGAAGCCGCCATATATTATGGCTGCTACCAGGGAGCGGTATTTTTGGGAGTTACCGCTAATGACTTTAGTGTAAATCTTTTCGCGTTTCTTATAGAGAGATTGCTTTTCTACTCTCTCAGCATTCTGCATACCAATACCTGTCAGGGTTTTTCATTTAGCGAAAATATATAGGCTATCACCAGATGGATACTTTCTTTCGCTAGAATTTGTTCATGTGCAGGCATGTTGCCATTGCGGCCTTTACTGATAGTGATTTTAATGTCGCCATGTTTGCCACCATATAACCAGATGTCATCTCTAAGGTTTGGAGCGCCAAACATCGTGTTGCCACTGCCATCAGCGCTATGGCACGCGCTGCATAGCATGGTGAATTTCTCGTGCATGGGATGTTTTTCAGCATTACCATCACCTAGTTGCATGACATAATCAACCATATTATCAACATCGTTACCCAGCACACTGCCCCATGCAGGCATGGCGCCTTTTCTGCCATGGGTTACTGTTTGGGTAACCTGTTCTTCAGTGCCACCATAAAGCCAGTCATTATCTGTTAGATTCGGGAATGCATAAGCCCCTTTGGCTTTTGAACCATGACAGGTTGAACAATAGGTTTTGAAAATACGCTTGCCCATTTTTAATGCGGCGGGTGTGTTGGCCAACTCCTTGGCAGGAATGTTCATATAGGCTTTTGTACTTTCGGTGAACTCCAGATCCGCTTTATCTACCGAGGCCTGCCATTGCCCTGTTGAGCTCCAGTTTAAGAGACCTTTATAATTACCAAGACCGGGGTAAAAGGCCAGATAAATGACCGCGAAAATCACTGATCCCAGAAACAGGTTGAACCACCATAACGGTAAAGGATTATCATATTCCTCTATACCGTCATAAACATGACCTGTTGTGTTTTCACCTTCCTGTTTATTCACCGTTCGATTGGCAAATAACACCCATGTAACACCCGCTATAGTGATTACGGTTAGCGAAATTATCCAAAAGCTCCAGAAATTACTCATCATCGTCAGTCTCTATAAAGGGTAGATTGGCGGCTTGTTCGTAGGCACCTTTGCCACGTAATATTAAAAGAATAATTAGTGAGACAAAGCCTATAAACAGTAATAGTGTCAGTATTGAGCGAATCAAATTTAAATCCATGATTAACGCCTGTTCTTAATCAATAAGCCAAGTTGTTGTAAATAGCTTATCAAGGCTTCAATCTCTAAAGAGCCATCAACTGCAGCTGTCGCATCGGCAATATCTTGATCGGTATAGGGAACGCCTACTGTACGCAATGCTTCCATTTTCTTTGGTGTAATGGATCCATCAACCTTGTCAGTAAATAACCATGGATACGCAGGCATATTGGATTCAGGTACTACATCGCGAGGATTGTGAAGATGTAACTTGTGCCATTCATCACTATATCGTCCACCAACACGAGCAAGGTCTGGACCAGTGCGTTTTGAGCCCCATAAAAACGGATGTTCATAAACGTGCTCGCCAGCCACCGAGTAATGGCCATAACGTTCTGTCTCAGCTCTAAGTGGGCGAATCATTTGTGAGTGGCAAACATGGCAACCCTCACGGATATAGATATCCCGACCTTCCAGCTGCATTGCTGTTAGCGGTTTTAATCCTTCAATAGGTTTGGTTGTTGAACTCTGGAAAAACAGGGGTACTATTTCTACCAGAGCACCAAAACTGATAACTACAATAATCAGTATGATCATTAGCCCGATATTTTTTTCTATGGTTTGATGATTCATAGTGCTGGCTCCATTGCTGGGGTCATTGCCTTGTTGTCTTCGGAACGTATGGTTTTAATCATGTTATAGGTCATGAGTAGCATGCCGATCAGGAACAGGCTGCCACCGATGAATCGAACAATATATCCTGGGTGCGATGCAAACACGGATTCAGCGAAGCTGTAGGTCAGTGTTCCATCCACGTTATAGGCTCTCCACATCAACCCTTGCATCAAGCCATTTACCCACATTGAAGCGATATACAATACTGTGCCGCTGGTAGAAAGCCAAAAATGTATATTGATAAGGTTGGTGCTATACATGGCTTTCTTTTTAAACAGTATAGGCAAAAGGTGATATATGGCACCAATAGAAATCATCGCTACCCAGCCGAGAGCGCCTGAGTGTACATGGCCAATAGTCCAGTCTGTATAATGTGACAGTGAATTAACTGTTTTGATGGACATCATTGGTCCTTCAAAAGTCGACATGCCATAGAATGACAATGAAACGACGAGAAAGCGTAGAATCGGATCGGTACGTAATTTATGCCATGCGCCACTGAGGGTCATTACGCCGTTGATCATGCCGCCCCATGAGGGAGCCAATAATATCAGTGACATTACCATGCCCAGACTTTGTGTCCAGTCAGGCAAGGCGGTGTAGTGCAAGTGGTGAGGGCCTGCCCAGATATAAACAGCCACCAACGCCCAAAAGTGCACGATCGACAAGCGATAGGAGTAAACCGGACGTTCCGCTTGTTTGGGAACGAAGTAATACATCATGCCAAGAAAGCCTGCAGTCAGGAAGAAACCCACAGCATTATGTCCATACCACCACTGGATCATCGCATCTACAGTACCCGCATAAATCGAATACGATTTGGTTAAAGTAACCGGTATGGCAAGGCTGTTAATAATGTGCAACACGGCAATCGTAATAATGAATGCACCAAAGAACCAGTTGGCAACATAGATGTGACTGGTTTTCCTTTTAATAATCGTGCCGAAATACAGGACTGCATAACAAACCCAGATAACAGTAATCAGAATGTCGATAGGCCATTCCAGTTCGGCATATTCTTTTGCTGAAGTTATGCCTAAAGGCAATGTAATTACAGCTAACAAAATAACTAATTGCCAACCCCAGAATACTATCGAGGCCAATGTGTCAGAGATGAGTCTGGCCTGACAGGTACGTTGCACAATAAACAAGGAGGAGGCAAATAGCGCGCATCCACCAAAGGCAAAAACAACAGCATTGGTATGTAAGGGGCGCAATCTGCCAAAGCTTAACCAGGGGGTGTCAAAATTCAGTATTGGCCACGCCATTTGACCGGCAAGCAATACACCTACGGTCATGCCAACAACGCCCCAAATTACCGTCATAACGGCAAATTGACGAACAACGCGGTAATTATAAACGGGATGATCAAGCGGGTCTTGCATGGTCGAAAAACCTCCATTAAGTATGGTGTTTATTGTGTCGTTTTAAATGCAATTTTCCTTGATATAGATCAAGGATAAAAGCCAACATTACAAAGAGAATGACCCTAATTGGTTTTTATCTGAACCAAGAGTAGCCTCGTTTTGCCCCTCTTTTTAGAGGGGCTTTTTTATTGTAACAGTCAATGCAATGCGTTCTGGTTACTAGCACCAAAAACGTTACCATTTTTTAATTTAATATAACCGGATGGGTAAAATGAAACTCTATAAAAAAATGGCAGGCACATCGGCAGTATTTGTTTTTTCTGATTATCAAGGACCTTCCCCGGTAGAGCGTGATGGATTGGTATGGACTTCTGCCGAACTGCATCTTGAGGGCAATTTACCTCTGTTAAGGGAGTTACCCGCTATGGCTAATGCTTTGGCACTTGAAGGCCTGGAAGAATACGATGCTCCGGTTTTTGGCGATGTTCGCTTCGTGGTTTCGTTAGATGCCTCTTTTATATATTGGAGTGGCATCAGGGGTTGGGTGCAACACGAGTGATAACACTCTTGGCAAGAACCTGATAAAGTTCCTGCTCAATTCGAATTGGATTAACTAGTCTGCAAATACAGGGATAATCCCCATATCCCAGAGTATGGCTGTGGCTCCAAGTAAAACCAGAAAGATAACCAAGGCAACAGAAAGAAGTGCACTGGCAAACATGAAACCCCTGTCTTGTGATATTTTCATGACAATCGGAATGCCGGTATATAACAAGTAGGTCGACCAACACACACCGATAATACCCAATAAAAAATCAATCCAGAAAACGGGATATAAACCGGTTAAGCCCAAAATAAAAAAAGGTGTCGTCGTTAAAGATGTTAAGGCGACCCCTTTGATAATGGAGCTATCACTACTGCCATAAGTGGCGGCCATCCAATGTACTGAGTAACCAATGGCGCATACGCAAAGCACAACTGCAACATACATTGCGATAGCAATATAAGCAGCACTTTGATGTGTTAGTTTGGTTAAATCGCCATCGCCTATAATCCATCCCACCCGGGTTGTGCCATAAAACCATGATAAGGATGGAATAATCGCCATAAATAACAAATAAGGAACAAAGGACCATAACTTGGCACTCGAAGCTATAGAGAGCTCTTGCCATTGGCGTTGAGAATTAAAAATCAGTGTCAGCGGATTAATGAGCATGTATCTTCCTTACCGTTTTATAGCGATTGTTTAAAATCGTAACAACGAATACATGAATGTACTTTGTTTTAGCGCAAACTTTTATTCATTAATGGTCAAGATTGGCCATGGTGCGTAAATTATCAAAATCCTTGATGGCCACTTCCTTTTGGTCAATATCAATCAAGCCATTTTTGCTGAATTTACTCAGCGTTCGGCTGACGGTTTCCACGGTTAAACCCAAATAGTTCCCAATATCAGTACGTGACATGGCCAGTCGAAATGCTGATGCCGATAAATGTCTGTTGGCATTACGCGCAGAAATAGTCAGTAATAAAGTGGCAATACGCTGTTCGGCAGTTTTTTTACTGAGCAAGGTGATAAGTTGTTGATCTGTGGTGATTTCCTGGCTCATCAACTGGAAAAAATGGGTTTGCAATGAAGGAAGTTGAGTGGTCAGTTCCTGAAAGCGTGAAAAGGGGATTTCACAGATGGCAGTTGATTCCAGTGCTTTCGCAGATGACATGTATTTATGTTTACTGATGCCATCCATGCCGAAAATTTCACCGGGAAAATAAAATCCGGTGACTTGTTCTTCGCCATCATCCGTCAGTTTATAGGTTTTGATATAGCCTGAACGAATGGCAAAAACAGAAGCGAATGGATCATTGGCTCGGTATAGATGATCACCCTTTTGCAGAATTCGTCCACGTTTTACAATTTCATCCAGCTTGACAATGTCATTGGTTTCCAGTGCCACAGGAAGACAAATTTTCCCCAGGCGACACTGGTTGCAGCTCATATCATTGCGGTGTGGGCAAGTGGCGTCATGCATAAATAAACCTGTTTTTAATGTGTAACAATTCCTAGATGGTAGCAGGTTTTTTTTGGGGTGCATATCACCATAGAAAACATGGGGATATTACGAATACTCCAATAGAAAGCGGATTGCTGCTCATTAATTCTGGATTATCAGGGTAAAAGGGAAGAGTGAGAGAAGCGCTGACTAATTCATTTTTGTCATGTTGAACGCAGAGCAGGATCTGTTCAATTCAGGAATGGACTGCTCACTTTGTTCGAAATGGCAGTTATGCAGAAGCTCCCTAGATTATCTTGGAATATTGATTGTCCTCCGGTTTGTAGTAGTGATCAAAAATCATACAGATGTTGCGTAGCATGACCCGTCCTTTGGGTAAAACGGTAATTCCGCCTTGCGTAATCTGGACTAATTCATCATTTTGCATGACCTGTAGTTTTTGCAGTTCCGGGCTAAAATATTCAGCGAAATTTGCCGAGAAATGACGTTCCCATGCAGCAACATTAAAGTGCAGGTTGGCAATTAAATCCATTATCACGGCACGGCGTTTTTCGTCATCATCATTAGTAGATAGCCCTTTTTCTACCGGCAAGTGCCCTGCATCGAGCGCCTTGTAATAATCATCAAGATTTTTTTGGTTTTGAGAAAAGTAATGTTCGCCAGAGCTGATTGAGGACATTCCCAAGCCAATAAGGTCTGAAGAGTGGCTAGTGGAATAACCCTGGAAATTACGTTGTAAATGACCTTCTTTTTGGGCGATAGCCAATTCATCGGTGGGTTTTACAAAATGATCCATGCCGATATATATATAACCCGCATCCGTTAAAACAGTGCTAATAAGGTTAAGCATATCAAGTTTTTGTTCCGCTGTAGGCAATGTCTGGCGGTCTATTGCACGTTGTGATGAAAAGCGTTCTGGCAGGTGTGCATAATTATAGAATGCAATCCGTTCCGGATTAAGTTTTATCACTTCTTTAAGAGTGCTTTTCAGTGTTTCCAGATTTTGTTCAGGCAATCCATAAATCAAATCAAAATTAATGGAGCGGAAACCATAATCGCGGGCAGCCAAGACTAAATCTTCTACCATAGCTACACTGTTAGTCCTGTTAATGGCTTTTTGCACGACAGGTGAAAAATCCTGCACTCCCAGACTAATTCGATTAAATCCAAGCCCTTTCAGCAATGCAAGGGTATCGCTACTAACTGTGCGCGGATCGATTTCAATGCTGTATTCGCGCTCAGGATCTTCTGTAAGGTGAAAGTATGTAGAAATTGAATGAATCAGTCGGGTTATTTGTCCGGCATTTAAAAAGGTAGGCGAGCCACCACCGAGATGCAGTTGTGCGACTTTACGCTGGTTGCCGAGATGCTGGTTTATCAGCATCATTTCCTTTTCAAGATGATTAAGATAAATGTCGGCAGTACCTTTATCGCGTGTAACTATCTTGTTGCAGGCGCAGTAATAACAAATATCCTGACAAAAAGGGATGTGGATATAGAGCGACAAAGGTCGATTGGAGTCACTTTTAATTTCTTCCAGGCAGTGAATGTAATTTTCTTCTGTATAGGTTGTAGTAAATTCATTCGCAGTGGGATACGACGTGTATCGCGGGCCGCGTGTATCATATTTGGCAATAAGACTTTTATCCCATTGAACAGTATCGGAGTTTGAAATGGATACAGACATAAACCTTCCCTTAAATTTTATGGCAAAGGTTAATTTGTTCGGGATTGTTTGACCTTGATATAGATCAGAAAATGGACTTTTTAATCTAACTGGCAGGTTTTTGATTTAAAACAAATCGTTTCAGGGTGTCTCGTTGTAATTTGTTCCGAACTAAAATAGGAGCATAAAAATAATGACATCAGCTACACAAGAAGCTTCATATAAGACAGCCCCCGACAATCATGACTTGATGCATATTCCTGGTGACTATGGTTTGCCGTGGTTTGGTAAGGCGGTTTCTGTAATGAATGATTTATATAATGTCGTGGATCATCACTTCAAACGTTATGGCGAAGTTTCTCGTATTCGCATGGGCGGGCAGGATGGTTTATTGGTAGTCGGTGCTGAAAATTATAAGCAGATATATTTAGATAAAGACAAAAATTTTTCGGCGCGTATGGGTTATGACAAAACGCTGGCTACTATGTATCCGGATACTATTTTACTCAGTGATTTTGAAGATCATCGGCCGATTCGTCGTATGTTTCAGGCAGCATTCAAAAATGAAGCTATGCGTACTTATGCAGATATGATGAATCCGGTTATGGAAAAAAATATCAAAAGTTTTGCCAATCAGCAGGATTTTGTATTTTTTCCTGCAGTAAAGAAAACACTTCTCGATGTGGCATCAAAAGTGTTTGTGGGTATTGATGATCTTGATGGCGAGGAAGCCAATCGCTTGATTCGTTCATTTATCGACAGCTCAGAAGGCTTGTTAGCGCTGATTCGTAAAGAAATTCCTGGTGGTAAGTTCAAGCGCGGCAGAGATGGCATTCGTTATCAGCGTGAATTTTTCCGCAAACTTATAAAGCAGCGTCGTGGTAAGGAAGGAAGTGATACATTAACTTACTTGTGCAATGAGCGTGATGAAGGCGGCAATTTATTCAGTGAAGAGGATATTATTAATCAGGCAGTTTTCTTATTGTTTGCGGCTCATGACACCACAACCAGTGCGTTATGCCATATGGTATATTACACCGCGCTGAATCCGGAGTGGCAGGAGCGTTTACGTAAAGAAAGTCGTTCAATGAATAAAAAATGGCTGGATTATGAAGATCTGGATAAAATGGTTGAAATGGATATGGTCTTCCATGAGGCATTGCGTTTGCATCCATCAGTGCCAATGATGAGTCGTCGCACCATTAACGAATGCACTATTGGTGGTCATAAAGTTCCAGGTAATACTGTGTTGTGGATTCCGCCAACTTATAACCATCGGATGTCCGAATTCTGGACTAATCCTGATAAATTTGATCCAGAGCGTTTTTCTCCTGAGCGAGCAGAGCATAAAAACCATAGTTTCTGCTATTTGCCTTTTGGTGGTGGAGCGCATAAATGTATAGGTATGCACTTTGCGGCAATGGTAGCGAAATGCTTTATGCATCAGTTCCTGTTGAGTTATGAATATTCCGCACCTAAAGATTACAATCCAAAAATGGATTTTATGCCTTTGCCGAAACCGCATGATGGCATTCCACTGACTTTAAAGCCTATCAAGTAGGTTACAGGTTATCCCTGCGTCCCCATCGCGACGCAGGGTATCAAAAACGCTTGATCATTATTGGCGGGGATATTTATGAGTGGAAACCATGTGCTTGTTATTGATAACACCATCAAAAAAGTATTTGCCGAAAAGGGCGATGTTGTTTTAGCTAAACTGTTTTTCGATAAATTCTTTACGCATTACCCTGAAACTCGCCATTTTTTTAAAACAACAGATATTGACAGTTTCGGCCCCAAAAAAATTCGCTATATTGCTGATTTTATTGTGGATACTGTAAAGCACGTTGATTATGCGGAAACGCAAATCATTACAGAGGTGATGCGACATCAGGTATATGGCCTGAAGGATAAAGAGTACTACTATATGTTGCTCGATTCTTTTCATGAAAGTATCCGGACATGCCTGGAAGAAGAATGGACTGATGAAATGGAAGAATGCTGGGGGGATGTGGTACAGGGTGTGAAAGCGCAAGTATATGAAGCGACAAAGGAATTTTTATAAAAAATAGATTTTATACCCTATATCGCTCGTAATTTCCCCTCAATTACCCTTGATGGTGTCGATTTTTTGTTCAAAAAAGCGTTGTTTGGTTGACCGTTGCACGCATGGTAACTATAATTCGCCGCACTATTTTGGTGTTGGTTGAAAAAACTCTTCGCGAGTTTTTATAAATTACAGACTGTAATTTGTATTTTTACAGTGATCGAGAAGTGGGCCTAGTGCCCATTTTTTGTTGGTGGAGATTATAAATCGTGGCAAATGTTTCTCAAGTTCAAGAGCTTATAGAGCCTGCTGTCACTGCATTGGGTTATGAGCTTTGGGGTATTCAGTTACTCTCGCAGGGCCGTCATAGCACATTGCGGATTTATATTGATAAACCTGAAGGTATTAATGTTGATGACTGTGCAGCGGTAAGTCATCAGGTCAGCGGGATTTTAGATGTGGAAGACCCCATCAAATCCCAATATACCCTTGAAGTTTCTTCGCCAGGAATGGAAAGACCGTTGTTTAAACTGGAACAATACCAACGTTATGTGGGTGTAGATATTGCTTTGAGGTTACGTAGTCCTGTTGAGGGGCGACGCAAATTTTCAGGGTTATTAAAGGCGGTTGAGGCAGACAATATTATTGTTCGTATTGAAGATGAAGACGAAGAGTATGTATTGCCGTTTGAATCGATCGATAAAGCGAATATTGTGTGTAAGGATTTTAGCTGAAGAGGCTTTGATATGAGTAAAGAAATACTACTGGTTGCTGAAGCTGTATCGAATGAAAAAGGTGTCGACCAAGGCATTATTTTTGAAGCTATAGAGCAAGCGTTAGCCATGGCTACCAAAAAGCGTTTTGATGAAGAGTCAGATATTGAGGTTGTTATCAATCGTGACAATGGTACCTATGAGACATTTCGTCAATGGAAGATTGTAGGTGACGATGTGAATGCGCTGTTGGGAACAGAATATACGACTGAAGAAGCGTTTGAAGTGGATCCTGACTTGAAGGTAGGCGATGTTTATCGTGAGAAAATCGACAATGTCGATTTTGGGCGTATTGCCGCGCAAACTGCCAAGCAGGTTATTGTCCAAAAAGTACGCGAAGCTGAACGTGCTTTGATTGTTGATCAATATAAAGACCGAATTGGTGAATTAATTAGCGGTATCGTTAAGAAGATTACTCGCGATAATATCATTATAGATCTCGGTAACAATGCGGAAGCGTTGTTACCAAAATCAGAAACGATTGGTCGGGAAATATTCCGCATGGGTGAGCGTGTGCGTGCGATATTAAAGGAAGTGTGTATTGAAAATCGCGGGCCACAGCTTATTTTAAGTCGCGCATGTCAGGAAATGTTAGTTGAATTATTCAAGATTGAAGTACCTGAAATCGCTGAAGAAGTCATTGAAATCAAGGGCGCTGCACGTGATCCGGGTGTACGTGCAAAAATAGCTGTTAAAACAAATGATGGTCGTATTGATCCTGTAGGCGCTTGTGTGGGAATGCGTGGTTCTCGTGTCCAGGCAGTTTCAGGCGAACTTAATAATGAACGCGTAGATATTATTCTATGGGATGAAAATCCTGCGCAATTGGTAATTAATGCAATGGCGCCTGCTGAAGTAGTATCCATTGTCGTAGATGAAGATACTCATTCAATGGATGTCGCAGTGGCGGAATCTGATCTTGCCCAAGCTATTGGTCGTGCAGGCCAAAATGTTCGTTTGGCATGTGAGTTGACCGGTTGGCGTATTAATGTGATGAGCGTTGAAAATTGGGAAGAAAGGCAGCAGGAAGAAACAGGCGAAAGTATGGAAATGTTCATGGAGGCCCTCGATGTTGAAGAGGATCTTGCTGGATTATTAGTAGATGAAGGATTTACTTCATTGGAAGAGATTGCCTATGTGCCAATTGAAGAGATGTTAAGCATTGAAGGGTTTGATCAGGAAATAGTTGAGGAATTGCGTGCACGAGCTAAAGATGCCTTGTTGACTAAAGCCATTGCTACTGAAGAAAAATTGGGTACTAACGAACCGGCTAAAGATTTACTGGAAATGGAAGGAATGGATAAACATTTGGCCTATGTTTTGGCAAGTAAAGGCATTGTGACCATGGAAGATTTAGCTGAACAGGCAGTAGACGATATATTGGATGTTGAAGGTATGGATGCTGAGCGCGCCGGACAGTTAATAATGACTGCTCGTGCACCATGGTTTGCAAGCAAAGAATAGAAAACTATCCGATGATATGCATCGATAGAGGAAGGGTTGAATGGCAGAAGTAACAGTAAATCAGTTAGCAGAGACAGTGGGTACTCCCATTGATAAATTGCTTGCACAAATGAAAGATGCGGGCCTGAGTCATCATGCCGGTGAGCAAATGGTATCTGATGATGATAAGCAAATTTTATTGGCATATTTGCAGAATAGCCATGGCGGCGAAACTGAAGAACCTAAAAAAATTACTTTGAAACGCAAAACCTTAAGTACTTTAAGATCAGCGGGTGGACAGGGTAAGAAAACTGTTAACGTAGAAGTCCGTAAAAAACGTACTTTTATCAAGCGTACTCCTGAAGAGTTGTTAGAAGAGGCAGAGCAACAGGCACAACAGGCTTTGATTGCAGAGGCTGAAGCTGCAGCTCAATTGGTCGAGGACCAAGCTAAAGAAAAAGCGGAACTGGATGCGCAAGCTCATGCCAAGAAAAAGTCTAACGAAGAGGCTGAAGCCCGTCGCGCTGAAAAAGCAATGCTTGAAGCCAAATCCAGATTAAATCCCAATGATCCAGAAGTTATGCGCCAATTGGCTGCTGCTCGGAGAAAGGAACAGGAAATACTGGAAATTCAGGAAAAAGAAGACTTGGCTAAAGCCAAGTTACAGGTTGAAGCTGAATTGGAAGCGGTTGCCAAGCGCAAACAAGATGAATCAGCCAAGAAACGACCTGCTGTTGATAAAGCAAAACCTAAATCAACACAGCCAGCAATTATTGTATCTGCTGCTGATGCTGAAGCTGCTAGTGAATTAGCCAAGAAAAAACGCATCAAAGATTCGCCATCAAAAGAGGCAGATGATGAAGAGGCTAATAAAAAGTTAAAAGTAAAAGGATTGAAAGATGGTCGTGGAAAAACCCGTACGCATAATATTCGTGTAGAAATTACCGAAGATGGTGAATATGAAGAAAATACTCGCCAGTCCAGAAGAAAGTTAAAGCGTATTGATGTCAAACAACAAGCTTTTGAAAAGCCTACAGAAAAGCAGGTGCATGAGGTTGAGATTGGAGCCAGTATTTCGGTTGCTGATTTGGCGTTAAAAATGCATCTCAAGATAGGCGGTGTTATTAAAACATTAATAAAAATGGGTGTGATGTTACCCGAAAATCAAATATTAGATCAGGATACAGCGGTTCTTTTAGTGGAAGAGTTGGGGCATAAGGCGAAGTTGCTCAGTGAGACTGCACTCGAAGATGCTTTGCTTGATGATCTAATTGCTAACGAAGGAACATTGTTGCCGCGCGCCCCTGTAGTTACTGTGATGGGACACGTTGATCATGGAAAGACATCACTATTGGACTATATTCGCAAAGCACATGTTGTTAAAGGTGAGGCCGGTGGTATTACCCAACATATTGGCGCTTATCATGTTGAAACTCCAAAGGGCATGATTACCTTTTTGGATACACCAGGTCATGCTGCCTTTACGGCAATGCGTGCTCGTGGCGCGCAAAGTACTGATGTTGTTATTTTGGTTGTCGCTGCTGATGATGGGGTGATGCCACAAACTGAAGAAGCCATAGTGCACGCTCGAGCAGCCGGTGTTCCGATTGTTGTTGCGATCAATAAAATGGATAAAGAAAGTGCTGATCCGGATCGCGTTAAAAATGAGCTTTCTGCAAAAGGTGTTATTCCAGAAGAATGGGGTGGTGAAGTTCAATTTATCCCTGTGTCTGCACATACAGGTGATGGCATTGATGCATTGCTGGAAGCAATATTACTGCAGGCAGAAGTATTGGAGTTAAAAGCTGCGATTGATATTCCGGCAAAAGGTGTTGTGATTGAGTCTCGTCTGGATAAAGGCCGTGGAGCTATTTCCACGGTACTCGTTCAGGCGGGGGTTTTAAGACGTGGTGATATCGTTTTGGCAGGTGAATCATATGGACGAGTGAGAGCGCTGGCTGATGAGAATGGTACGCTTATTGATGAGGCTGGCCCATCTATTCCTGTTGAAATCCTTGGATTGAACGATACAGCAAGTGCTGGTGAAGAGTTTTTTGTTGTGGAATCTGAGCGTAAGGCGCGTGAGGTTGCTGAATTCCGTAATCGTCGTGTTAGGGAAGAGCGCTTGACTCGTCAGCAGTCAGCAAAATTAGTTAATATTTTCGAGAATATGGGTGCGAATGACAAACAAGTACTTAATATTGTCCTTAAGACTGATGTTCGCGGATCGTTGGAAGCTTTGCAGGGTGCATTAACGGCTATAGGTAATGATGAAGTTGCTGTCAATATTGTTAGCTCCGGAGTTGGTGGAATTACGGAGACAGATGTCAATATTGCATTGACATCTAATGCAGTGATTTTTGGCTTTAATGTCAGGGCTGATGGAGCAGCAAAAACGTTGATTGAAAAAGAAGCTGTTGATTTGCGTTATTACAGTGTCATATACAATGTAATTGATGATGTTACGAAAGCGCTTACAGGTATGTTATCACCAGAGTTGCGTGAAGAAATTCTGGGTACCGCTGAAGTGCGTGATGTATTCACTTCGCCCAAATTTGGCTTGATTGCGGGCTCTATGGTTATTGAAGGTGTTGTTCAGCGTAATAAGCCAATTCGAGTATTACGCGATAATGTCGTAATTTATGAAGGTGAGCTGGAATCATTGCGTCGATTTAAAGACGATGTCAGTGAAGTGCGTAATGGTATGGAATGCGGTATAGGTGTTAAAAACTATCAAGACGTTCGTCCTGGTGACAAGATTGAGGTTTTTGAAATCAAAGAGGTGGCGCGCACACTTTAACTTGTGTGTTAGCAGAATATGGCAAGAGAATTTGGTCGTCCACAGCGATTAGCGGATTATCTAAGGAAGGAAATTTCACAGATTATTCAGAAAGAAATGCGTGATCCGCGAGTGGGTATGGTTGGTGTAACCGATGTTGAAGTAAGTAAGGATCTTTTGCATGCCAAGATTTTTGTTACTGTAATGGGTTGCGATAGCAAGGAAGCCATGGAGCAACCTTTAAAAGTCTTAAATGGGGCTGCAGGCTTTTTGCGGAGTAAAATTGCAGAAAATGCAACCATGAGAAAAATCCCGTCATTACGTTTTTATTTTGATGAGAGTATCGTTCGAGGCAGTCAATTATCGCATTTAATAGATAGTGCCATTCAGGCTGATAAAGCAATGCATCAGGATGAATCAGAGTTGCCTGTTAGCAGTAACAATCCCGCTTCAGATCAATAATGTCTCGACATCGTAAAGGCCGGGCTGTTGACGGCATAATACTCCTTAATAAACCTAAAGGCGGAAGTTCTAATCATGCACTTCAGCGCGTTAAGCGTTTGTTTGGTGCTCAAAAGGCTGGTCATACTGGAAGTTTGGATCCTATGGCAACTGGCGTGTTGCCAATATGCCTGGGAGAGGCGACAAAATTTTCTCAATACTTGCTGAATGCTGATAAATCATATCGAGCGACTATCAAGCTAGGTGAATTAACTACAACGGGTGATGCTGAAGGGGTAATTGTTAGCACAGCTGATGCCAGTTTTATTACTCGCGATAAGTTTCAAAAAGAAATGGAGGCATTTAAAGGCAATATTGAACAAATCCCCCCTATGTACTCGGCATTAAAGGTCGATGGGCAGCCTTTGTATAAATTGGCTCGTGAAGGCAAGGAAATTGAGCGTGAATCTCGAAAAGTAACGATTTCGGCTTTTGATTTGTTGGATTTTCGTCCCGGAGAGAATCCTGAGGCTGATGTTTATGTGGAATGCAGTAAAGGCACATATATACGTTCTTTAGCGGTAGATATTAGTCAAAGGTTGGGAGTTGGCGGTCATTTAACTCGTTTGCATCGGGTTAAAGTAGGTAAATTCGAAGAAAAGGATAGTATTACAATCGATGAATTGGAAAGGTTATTAACAGAGGAGGGGTCTGATAGGTTGGATAGACTTTTACTTTCTGCAGAGGAGGCAGTAAATCATTTTCCATTAGTGGAAGTTACGGATTCAACAGGGTATTATGTACGGCTTGGTCAAGCTGTGCTTGTTCCTAAAGCGCCCAATGAAGGTTTTGTCCGAATTCGTGAAGAAAGCGGGACTTTTTTGGGGATTGGAGAAGTGCTGGATGATGGGCGGATTACGCCGCGTCGTTTAATCGCTAATCCATAATGTCGAATAGTGATTATTCGATAAAAATCGACCTATCTGTAAATATGCGCGGATAGGCCATATGCATGCATATTTAATTTAAGGTGAAATAAAATGGCTCTAAGTGCTCAAGATAAAGCAGAAATTGTAAAAGATTATCAACAATCACAAGGTGATACTGGTTCGCCTGAAGTTCAGGTGGCATTGTTAACGCACAATATCAACAAATTGCAATCACACTTTGAAGTAAACAAAAAAGACCACCATTCACGTCGTGGTCTAATTCGCATGGTAAACCAACGTCGTAAATTGTTGGATTACCTCAAGAGAAAAGATTCTGATCGTTATGCGGCATTGATTAAACGTTTAGCGTTACGTCGCTAAGAAACGATTGGCACGCGATAGTAGTTTTTTGTAATCGGCCCTTTCAGGGCCGATTTGCAATTAAAATTTATACTATTGTGCATACTATTTAACGGAGAATATAAGTGAAGCCTGTAATAAAAAAAGTAAGTTATGGTAAGCATACAATTACCCTGGAAACCGGTCGCGTAGCTCGTCAAGCCACAGGTGCTGTGTTAGCGTCTATGGATGATACGGTTGTATTGGCAACTGTTGTTGGAAGTAAAACTGCAGCCCCCGGGCAAGATTTTTTCCCATTGTCAGTTCATTATCAAGAGCGTAATTATGCCAATGGGAAAATCCCTGGTGGTTTTTTAAAGCGTGAAGGTAGGCCTAGCGAGAAAGAGACGCTCACCTCACGTCTTATAGATCGTCCAATTCGTCCATTATTTCCCGATGGATTTAACAATGAAGTTCAGGTTGTCGTGACTGTTTTATCGGCAAATGCGAGTGTCGATCCTGACATTATTGGACTGATAGGCACATCTGCTGCGTTAGCAATTTCAGGTATCCCATTTAATGGTCCAATTGGTGCTGCCCGTGTTGGTTTTACTGATGCCGGTGGTTACTCGTTAAACCCTACCTATGCGGAATTGCAAGAATCGCGTCTGGATATGGTTGTTGCGGGTACTTCTGATGCTGTTTTAATGGTTGAATCTCAAGCTGATGAAATGACTGAAGATCAAATGCTGGGCGCGGTTTTATTCGCCCATCAAGAGATGCAGGCTGTTATTAAGGCTATTCAGGAATTGGCTAGCGAAGTGGGCAAGCCACGTTGGGAATGGTCGGCTTCTGCTGTGAGTCAGGCACTTGTTGATGTTATTCAAGAAGGTTATGCAGATAAACTGGGTGCTGCTTATCGTGTTGCTGACAAGATGGAGCGTTATAAACAAATTGGCATATTGAAAGATGATGCCATTGAGAAGTTTGGGGGCTCTGATTCAGAGTTTGCCAATGCAGATATCCTTAATACTTTTGGTAATCTGGAAAGACAAATTGTGCGTCAACGCATTATAAAGGGTGAGCCACGCATTGATGGACGTGACAATAAAACTGTGCGCCCTATTACTGTGGAAGTAGGATGTTTGCCCAATGTTCATGGGTCATCAATTTTTACCCGTGGTGAAACGCAGGCTATTGGCGTTGTAACTCTGGGAACTACACGTGATGCACAGCGTATTGAAACATTGCAAGGTGAAGTGAAAGACCCCTTTATGCTGCATTATAACTTCCCTCCCTATTCTGTAGGTGAGTGTGGTCGTATGGGCGGTACCGGTCGTCGTGAAATTGGCCATGGCCGTTTAGCTCGTCGTGGTTTAATGGCGATGCTGCCTAAAAGTGAGGATTTCCCTTATACCATCCGTGTAGTGAGTGAAATTACTGAGTCCAATGGTTCCAGTTCAATGGCATCAGTATGTGTTGGTTCGTTGGCTCTTATGGATGCAGGCGTTCCAGTAAAAGCACCCGTGGCAGGTATCGCTATGGGCTTGGTCAAAGAAGGCAATTCTTTCGCCGTGTTGACCGATATACTGGGTGATGAGGATCATTTGGGTGATATGGATTTTAAAGTGGCCGGCACTGCTGATGGTGTCACCGCCTTGCAAATGGATATCAAGATAGAAGGTATTACCGAGCAAATTATGGAAAGCGCATTGCAGCAAGCCCAGGTTGCCCGTTTAGGCATTTTGGGTGAGATGAATCGTGTGTTATCAACTCCTCGTACAGAAGTTGCCGGTACTGCTCCACGCATGCACAGCATGAAAATTGATGTTGATAAAATTAGAGAAGTTATTGGTAAAGGCGGCGCTACTATCAAGGGCATCACTGAGAAAACCGGTGCTCAAGTCGATATTGATGACGATGGCAGTTTGCGTATTTATGCACCGAATAGTGAAGCATTGGCTGCGGCAGTTGCTGAAGTAGAAGGAATTATATCTGAAGTTGAACCGGGTAAAATTTATAAAGGCAAAGTTGCCCGAATCGTAGATTTTGGTGCCTTTGTAACTATCCTGCCAGGTAAAGATGGTTTGCTGCATATTTCCCAGATATCTCATGATCGTGTCGAAAACGTCAGCGATTACTTGAAAGAAGGTGATGAGATTGAAGTGAAAGCTTTGGAAGTTGATAGCCGCGGACGTATTAAGCTCAGCAGAAAAGAGCTATTGCCAAAGCCTGAAGCAGCAGAAACTTCGGTCGTAGAAAGTGCTGAATAAATTGGCGTAACAACCAAGGCTCGAAAAGTATAAAAAAGCCCCGATGAGGGGTTTTTTTTTGATGAAAAAGTTTGACTGGCACATTTATCAGGTTTTTGTATCATGCTTTGGAATGGTGCTGTCATTATCGAGAACTGGAACTTGGGTAATACAGGAATAAAAAAGGCTTTAAAGTGTTTAAAAAAATATTTCGATGGTTTTCAGCGTTGTGGGGTGTTTTGGGTGTATCAGCTCTATTGTTTTTTGCTGTGTTTCGCATATCGGATAATATGTTATCGATTATTGATTATCAATTATCCACATATCATTGGTTGGCATTGATTGTTACTGTTACATTTATGGCATATTCTGAAGGGTATCGAGGTTTTCAGCAGGGATTCTCACCAAGAGTCGCCGCACGAATTCTTTATTTAAGTAAAGAGGCAACTTGGTTGACTGGAGGATTGGCCCCATTTTTTTGTATGGGCTATTTTGGTACGACTCGTCGCCGGCAATTGACATCATTGTTAGTGACCTTCTTGATTTTTTTATTGGTAGTGATAGTTCGTCATTTACCACAGCCATGGCGAGCTATTGTTGATGCCGGGGTGGTAGTGGGTTTATTGTGGGGTATAACTTCGTTACTTATTTTTGTGTGGATAGCATTTAATCAGAGCAATTTTCCGCACTCACCTGAGATTACTGAGTAACCAATCCGGTGAAGATGAAAAATTAAAAGGGTAAATTTTATGAAAAAACTGTGGTTTTATATTTTAGTTCTTGCGGGATTGATGGCTTGTGCATCTGAGCCAATGATTACCGATATGGATGTACTGGTTTATCAAAATAAAGGTGAATTGCCTGGTTTTTATGATCGTTTGCAATCCGAATTGAAATTAGCAAAGCCGAAGAGCGATCTGGCAGAAAATCGCAGGGTTTATATTGGCAAAGTGGGTGAGAAAATAGCTGAGGAAAAAGAGCAGGTTATTCTTAACGAACTGGATCGGGAGTTGGGCAAGCATACTATAGCTACACTGCAAGCAGCTCTGGAAAAAACAGTAATCATAAAAAATTATAGTGAAAGAAATTATACCGATTTACGTATGCAGTTTGAGCAGGCAATAAGCCAGAAAAAAGGTGTTATTCTGAGCAAAGAGGCTGAATATTATGAGTTAACAGATAAAGATGCTGTGCAAAAAGTGCAATTGCTGGATGCAATGGCAGAAATATATGGCCCGGGTCAAGATGCCGACCAGATTGCAATGCAGCGTACGGCTTATATAAATGGTTTGTTTCAAAATGCCCAAACGGCAATGTCTAATAAGCGTAATGAGGATGTAGTACAACTATTAGATAGCATTGAAAAAATTGACCCTAATTATCCTGGTTTAGGCGATATGCGTCATCTCCTGCTGGCTTCAGATTATGAACAACAATTTTGGGATGCGCTAGGAAAAGGCCAAACAGATAAAGCGTATGAGACATTTTATAAATTAACCCAAATTCCGGATTATGTACAAACACATCCTGATGTAGTGCCAATTGCAGCAGATATGGCCCAATTTTTTATTGCTGAGGCAGATCAGTTGATGAAAGATAAATCTGTTGATGGGGCATATTTGTCGTATTCAAGGTCGCGATATATACATAATGTTATTGGAAAGGCCGATGTCTATTCGGCAGGTGAAAAAAAGTTTGTCGATTTCATTGATAAGCGCGTTGCTGAATATGTTTCCCAGTCTCTTCTGATTCCTGCGTTTGGCAATTTGGCTATTCTACAAGAATTAATGCCGGGTCATCCTACAGTATTGAAGTATGTCCAAAAACTCAATGATGACGTACTTGCAGAATCAGCCATTAAAATTATCTCCACCGGATTTACTGATAATAATGTTAATAAATCAGTGGGCAGTTTGGTGGTTGCGAAAATAATACAGGAATTAATGAAGTTGATGCCTGCGCAAGTACAGATTATTGAGGGTCCCGTAGTTGCAAGTAATTATATGCCTAGCCAAATTATTACCATGCCCAATTCGTCAGCCTATTATATTTTAAGCGGAGAAGTTCTGGATGCTACCCTTAATAAAACTGAAGAATCTTCCAGTGTTACCAAGCGCGTTTTGACCAGTTACATTCAAGAGCCTAACCCGTCTTATAATGAATGGCTGGATTTAAGTAAACGTAAACAAAAAGAAATACCTCAGCCACCAGCGACAATTCAGAAACCTGTTGAAGAAGATGTTGTTATTGAAAAAACGACAATAGAGCAGCGTGCTGTTTTATCAGTTGCATACCGATTGGCTAATGCAATCAGTGCTAGCGTCGTTTTTTCAGATGCACCAACACAAAAAGAAACTGTCACAACAGAAAACGTTAAAGGTGTTCAAGCTGGTTTGTTTGTACAGGAGCCTCAAAATGCACCAGTACGTTCAGATGCGGAGATTATGGATATGCTTGCCAGCACGCTGGCAATTGAAGCAGCTGAAAAAATTGTTGCTCAAGTTGAAAGTTTGCAAGAATCCTATGTCAAAAAAGCTGATCAAGCTATAGTGTTAGAGGACTTTAATGCCGGCGTGGCAAATTATGCTTATGGCTATGCGTTAACAGCATCAAAGAAAAACCCGGATGAAGATGCATTGAAAAAATTAAGGTTGTATTCATTGCGCTGGAAGTAAATATTCAATAAAAGTGATAATACATTTAGGGTGCTTCTAAAAG